>DASPXY010000276.1:0-3959 GCA_035637055.1 Gemmataceae bacterium
TTGGCGCCGAGGAACTGGCGGGCGGTGCCCTGCGGCGCGTTTTGGCGGAGGGTGGCAAGTGGAGTGGTCATGGGGTAGGGTCAGGGGCGGGTGATGGACAGGCAGCGCAGCGTGTGGAGCGTCTCGAGGAGCTTCGACGGCACGACCGGGATGGAGTGGCCGCCGCGGTATAGGCGGATCAGCACGTGCAGCTCGCGATCGGCGGCGAAGGAGAAGCGGACGCGCTTCGGGCCGGTGCGCTCCAGGCCGACGAACCTCGCCCCCTCGCACACGAGGAACGCGGCGAGGTGCCAGTCGTTGGTCGTGTGGAGGATGTCGGTCATGCGGGGTCGGAGGGGAACGCGGGACACCATGCCCGTGACGGCCCCGGTTGCCCCTCCCACGGTTCTCCCATTCCTCCTACGCTTATGTTGTGCACAACATAACCATGGTTTTGTGGTCGATCTCCTTATGTGATCTTCCCCCGCAATTCCGCTGAAAAACTAATCTTCTCGCGATTTTTCACGTCACATAAGTCTATTTGCCATCGTCGAGCGATTCCGTTTTCCTGCACCCCTTTGAAGGGGCCGATGATGTTTGATCGGTTGTTCTCGCGACCGGATGCGGTTGCTCGCCACCGCACTGGGCCTCTGGCCGAGGAGCGCCTCGCCTTCTTGATTCACCTCGCTGATCAAGGGATGTCTCACTGGCTCTTGCAGAAGTTCGCCTTCCATATTCTTGCGGCCGCGCACTCCCTCCGTTTGGCCGAGCGATCCCACGAGGCCATCACCGCTGCCGAGATCGACAAGCAAGCCGTCCGGTGGGCGCGGCGGCCCCGCAGGACTTCCCAGCCGAGCAACCCGAAGCGGGCACGGCAGCGTTTTCTCTGCCACGTCACCCAATGGCTGAAGTTCCTGGGTCGCTGGCAAGGACCTCCCGCCCCGACGAGCCCGACTGCTCGGCAGGTTGCGGCCTTCGCCGATTATCTGCGCCTGGAGCGCAACCTGGCACTGGCGACCATCTCCAGGTGTTGCTGGACGGTTCGGCGACTCCTCCACCGGCTCGGCCCCGCTGCGAGCTCCCTTCACGAGATCCGCATCAACCAGGTCGACGAGGCGCTCCTGGCTATGGTCAGCCAGGACGAGTATGCACCGGCCACGGTGCGGACCTTCGCCAATGACTTGCGGGCCTTCTTCCGCTACGCGGAGACGCGCGGCTGGTGCCGCAAGGGCTTGGCGGAGGCGATCAAAGGCCCCCGCCTCTTCGCCCTGCAGTCGTTGCCTTCCGGTCCTTCCTGGGACGACGTGGGGCGGTTGCTCGCGACGGCCGAAGGGGATCAGGCGGTGGACATCCGCGACCGCGCCATCCTCATGCTGCTGGCGATCTACGCCCTCCGGGCCGGAGAGGTCAACCGCCTCCGGCTGGAGGACTTCGACTGGGAGCGGGAGGTGTTGTCGGTGTCGGGCTCCAAGACACGACGGACGCGGACCTACCCCCTGACCCGCCCCGTGGGTGATGCAGTGCTCCGCTATCTCAAAGAGGTGCGACCACGGTCGGCGCATCGGCAGGTCTTCTTGACGCTGCGTGCCCCGATCCGGCCCCTGCGTCAGGCGCTGGGGTCCATCGTCGCCAAACGCTTGCGCGCCTTGGGCCTGTCCCTGCCGCACTACGGACCCCACGCGCTCCGTCATGCGTGTGCCGCCCACCTGCTGGCGCGCGGGCTTTCCCTCAAGGAGATCGGCGACCATCTCGGGCACGCGGATTACGAGCAGGCGACCCGGATCTACGCCAAGGTGGATCTCGTCGGCCTTCGCCAAGTGGCCGAGATCGAACTGGGAGGACTGCTATGAATCTTCGGCGTCTGATCGAACAGTACGTCGTGTTCCAGCAGTCGCTGGGGGCAAAGTTCCGGTCCAACGCGCAGGTGTTGCGGGCTTTCGGCAACGCCGTCGGCGCAGCGACGGACATCGCTGACGTCCGAGCCGAGCAGGTCGATGCCTTCCTGCTCGGGAAGGGAGTGCGGACGTCCTCCTGGCACACCAAGCTCTACATCCTGCGCCCCTTTTACCACTACGCCGTCACCCGCGGCTACGTGGGCACCCCGCCGCTGCCGAGCGTGGTCCCGAAGCGACCACCGCCCTTCGTCCCCTACATCTACTCAAACGAAGACTTGCGCCGCCTGCTTGAGGCGGCCGATGCCGAACGACCTCCTCACCTCGCGCTGGATTCGGCGACGCTACGCACGGTTCTGCTGTTGCTGTACGGTGCCGGGTTACGAGCGCAGGAGGCGCTCAACCTGAACCGTGCCGACGTGGACCTGGACAACTCTCTGCTGACGATTCGCCAGACGAAGTTCGGCAAGTCCCGCTTGGTCCCCGTTGGGTCGCAGCTGTGCCGCGCCCTGGCGCAGTACGCCGGCCGGGTGGGGATGTCGCGGGCGGACGACCCGTTCTTTACGACACGCTCGGGTGCCCGCGTCAAGTACGACTGGCTCAGCCGTCGCTTCCGGCTGCTGTGTCAGCGTGTTGGCATCCGCCGGACGGATGACTCACCTGAACAACCGCGCTTGCACGACCTGCGGCACTCCTTCGCGGTCCACCGCCTGACGGCGTGGTATCGGGAGGGGGCCGACGTGCAACGACTCCTCCATCACCTGTCCGTGTACCTGGGGCACGCTCACCTGGCGAACACCCAGGTCTACCTGACCATGACCCCAGAACTACTCCAGCAAGCCAACGTGCGGTTCGAGCGGTACGCCCGCGGGGAGGACGGCCATGCCTGACGCTTCGTTGCTTGGCCCCTGGGTTCGCCGGTTCCTGATGGAGCACCTGATCGGCGAGCGAAACTTGGCTCGAGGCACACAACAGAGTTACCGCGACACCTTGCGGCTGCTGCTCCCGTCTGTCGCACGCTGGGTCCGCAAGCCGGTCGATCGGCTGGCGGTGACCGAGGTGTCGGCGGATCGGGTGCGGCGGTTCCTGAACGACTTGGAGAAGGAACGGAAGTGCGGAGTCAGTACGCGCAATCAGCGGCTGGCCGCGCTTCACGCCCTGGCTCGGTTCATCGGCCTGCACGCCCCGGAGTTGATCGAGTGGTGCGGACAGGTGCGCGCGGTGCCCTTCAAGAAGGCCCCGCGTGGACTGGTCACGTACCTGGAGAAGCCGGAGATGGACGCCGTGCTCGCCGCCCCGGATCGGACGACGGCGCAGGGCCGCCGGGACCACGCCCTGCTGCTGTTCCTGTACAACACCGGGGCGCGAGCGGACGAAGCAGCCCAGGCCCGCATCGGTGACCTGACATTACCGCAGGTGCCCGAGCGCGAGCCGGCTTCGGTCCTCATCCGCGGCAAAGGGAACAAGCAGCGTCGGTGTCCGCTGTGGGCACGAACGGTCAGCGAACTGGCTGCGCTGGTGCAAGGCCGCAGTCCGACCGCACACGTCTTCTTGAACAGGTACCGCCAGCCCATCACCCGGTTCGGCATCCACACCCTGGTGAAGCGGAGTGTGGCTCGGGCGGCGAAGCAAGTGCCGGCGCTCCTCGCCAAGCAGATCAGTCCGCACACGATCCGGCACACGACGGCGACCCATCTGCTGCGTTCCGGGGTGGACATCAACACGATCCGGGCGTGGCTCGGGCATGTGTCGCTGGCGACGACAAACGTGTACGCGGAGGTGGACCTGGAGATGAAGGCGAAAGCGCTGAACAACTGCGACGTGGGCGGAGACGGGGAGGGCGTGCCGTGGAAGGAGGATAGGGGACTGATGGAGTTCCTGCGGCAGCTGTAGGAGTTGCGTTATGTGGTGTTCAGCGCGGCCAGACCCCAAAGAAAGCCGAGGGGAACCGACTGAGCGCAACATAACCCATTTGGCCACAAAACTACGCTTCTGCCAACTACATCAGCGCAGGGCGGTGGCGAATGGCGACGGGTGTGGCAAAACTTCCGGGAGTTCAGAGGGCGTTGGATAGCAAGGACTTCCAGT
>DASPXY010000277.1:0-2273 GCA_035637055.1 Gemmataceae bacterium
GACGCCTATCGGGCCTTCGAGAAGGATGTCGTCCTGTACGAGCAACTCTTCGGCGTCACGCCCGAGGTGCTGGTCTGCGACCTGCATCCGGATTATGCAACCTCGCACTACGCCCGAAGGCGAGCCGAGCGCGCGAACATCGCGCTGCACACGGTTCAACACCATCACGCTCATCTGGCGAGCTGCATGGCCGAGCACGGGTTGACCGAGCGCGTCCTGGGCGTCACGTTCGACGGCACCGGCTTCGGTCTCGACGGCGCGATCTGGGGCGGCGAGTTCCTCGTCGGTGATTACGAGCATTTTCAGCGCGGCGCCCACCTGCGCTACGTCGGCCTGCCCGGCGGCGATCGCGCCATCCACGAGCCGTGGCGCATGGCGCTCGCCCACTTGAGGGATGCCGAGATGGACTCGGAACTGCTCGCACGACGCCTATCGGCGCAAGAGTTACGAACGGTCGAGCGCATGCTGGAGCGACGCTTCAACACGCTGCTTACCTCCAGCGCTGGCCGACTCTTTGACGCGGTCGCCGCCCTGGCGGGTGTTCGCGACCGCGTCAGCTACGAAGGACAGGCGGCGGTGGAACTGGAATGGCTGGCCGCGGATGTCGCCGCGGATGTAAACTACCCATTTGAGATCGGTTTATCATCTCCCGAAATGCCGCTGGTGATCGATACGCGGCCGCTCATTCGGGCGGTTGCGGTGGAGGCCGCGAAGGGGGTCGGTGCGGCCCTGATCGCCCGACGGTTCCATTCGACGCTGGTCGAAGTGATCGCAACGGTCTGCAGTCGGCTGCGACAGGCGACCGGGATCGGTGTGGTTGTCCTCAGCGGCGGCGTTTTCCTGAACGTACTGCTTACGAGTGAGGTAAGCGCGCGGCTCGCCGGCGATGGCTTCCGGGTCTATCGTCACCGCCTGGTGCCGCCGAACGATGGCGGCCTGAGCCTGGGACAACTTGCCATCGCCGCTGCCCAAACTCGGGACGAGCCGGTTCTGGAGAAGCCTGCGGCGCAGCGTCTGGGAGGATCATGCACGAGCTATCCATCGCCCTGAGCCTTATCGATCTCGTCATCGAGGAGGCGGAGCGTCGCGGCTGCGGCGTGGTCGCGATCCACCTGAAGCTCGGCGCCCTGTCGGGAGTGGTCAAGGAAGCGCTGCTCTCGGCCTACGACCTGGCCCGTGAGGGAACCGTAGCGGAAGGGGCCGCGCTGATCATCGAGGAGGTGCGCGTCGTCGCCTACTGCCCCACGTGCGCGGCGGAGCGTATACTGACGTCGCCGCAGGAAATGCGCTGCCCCGCGTGCGGCGGGCCAACGCCGACAATCATCAGCGGCCGCGAACTGGAAGTCTTCGCCCTTGAGATCGACGCATGAGCGAACCGCGCCTGGTCGAGGTCCGGCAACACATCCTCAAGCGCAACGATGCTTCCGCGCGCGCGCTGCGGGCGCGCTTCCGCGCCGCTGACACCTATGTGATCAGCCTGGTGTCCAGTCCCGGGGCCGGCAAGACGGCATTTCTGGAGAAGGTACTCGGCCTGTTGCGCGACCGCTACCATGTCGCCGCTCTTGTCGGCGACCTGGCGACCGACAACGATGCCCGGCGCCTCGCCCGCAGTCAGGTTCCGGTCAAGCAGATCACCACGGGCACTGTCTGTCACCTGGAAGCGGACATGGTGGCGGGCGCCCTCAATGGCTGGCAGCTCGACGAACTGGATTTCCTGTTCATCGAGAACGTCGGCAACCTGGTCTGCCCCGCGACCTTTGACCTGGGGGAGAACCTGCGCCTGGTGCTCTTCTCGGTGACGGAAGGAGAGGATAAGCCCCTCAAATATCCAACGATCTTCAATACCGCCGATGTCGCCGTCATCACCAAGATGGACCTTGCCGCGGCCGTGGAGTTTGACGATGTCGCGGCCCGTCAAAGTATCCTGGCGGTCCGGCCCGGTATGGAGATCTTCGAGGTGTCGGCGAAAACCGGAGAGCAATTGGAGCCCTTGCTGCATTTCTTCGAGTCCCGGCGCGATGCCACAAAGCAGCCGTAACCTACCAACCTTGACAACGTGTCCTCGTCGCTTCACCATACAGCGTCGGCGGGCGTGTCCCAAGACGACGATCGATCTGCTTTCGAGCAGCGCGATGGTCTCTTCGGGGCTACCCCGAGGGAGCGATTTCATCACCAGAGGACAGCGCGCGACGGACTGTGCGCGCCAGCGCACGACTCGTCGCGCCTCACGAGACCGGTTGGGACACCCCGCCGACTTTCGCATGGACGCCAAC
>DASPXY010000278.1:0-11442 GCA_035637055.1 Gemmataceae bacterium
CTGGGACCGCAACGATCCTACGGCCCCGTCAGTTTATCCCTGGCGCGCGCCTACTGCAGCCACCTGGCGCGAACGCATTACGAGAACTTCAGTGTCGCCTCTCTACTGTTGCCGCGCCGTCTCCTGCAGCCGTTTCACAACGTCTACGCCTACTGCCGCTGGGCCGACGACCTCGCCGACGAGACCGGCGGCGGCACGCGCGCCCTGCGCTTGCTGCGCTGGTGGCGTGAGGAACTGCTGAGCTGTTACGGCGGGCGTCCGCGCCACCCGGTGCTGATCGCCCTGCGCGACACCATCCACGAATACGGCATCCCGCCGCAGCCGTTCCTCGACCTGCTCTACGCCTTCGAGCAGGATCAGCTCATCAAACGCTATCGCACCTTCGAGCAACTGCTCGGCTACTGTCGCTACTCGGCGAACCCGGTCGGGCACCTCGTCCTGTACCTGTGCCGCTGTTACGATCCGGGCCGCGCCGCTCTCGCGGACCACATCTGTACGGCGTTGCAACTGACGAATTTCTGGCAGGACGTGGCGCGCGATCTCGACATCGGACGCGTCTATTTGCCCGAAGCCGACCGCCGGCATTTCGGCTACTCGGACGCCGACCTGATGGCGCGCCGCTTCACGCCGGCGTTCGCGGCGGTGCTGCGCGACGAGGTCGATCGAACCCGTTCGATGTTCTACCGTGGCCTGCCGCTCGTCGCGAAGATGCCGAGCGAGGTCCGCGGCGACATCGAGCTATTCGCACGCGGCGGCCTGGCGATCCTGCGCAAGATCGAAAAAATCAACTACAATGTCTGGCGCAGGCGGCCGGTCCTCAGCAAGTGGGAGAAGGGGAAACTGCTGCTGGGTGCCCTGTGGCGCCGGGTGATGACGGCGCTGTGGTAAGTCCTTCTTCCCCGCTTGCGGGTTAGCGCGGGGAGTGCTAACCCGCAAGCGGGGAAGAAGTCAGGAGGCGACGATCAGGATGATTACCGGTCGGCTCAGCCACTCCTACCGCTACTGTGAACGACTGGCGCGACGCGAGGCGGCCAACTTCTTCACCGCCTTTCGCGTCCTGCCGCGGCCGCAGCGCCTGTCCACCTGCGCTCTCTACGCCTTCCTGCGCATCGCCGACGACCTGAGCGACGAACCCGGCGAACCTGCGGACAAGCGCGCCCTGCTCGCCGACTGGCGCGAGCGCCTGGGCCGTGCCCTCGCCGGCGATTACAGCCACCCGATCCACGCGGCGCTGCACGACACCTTCGCGACCTGTCACATTCCCCGCCGCTATCTCGACGACGCCCTCGACGGGGTCGAGATGGATCTCGGGCGAGTATGTTTCAGCACCTTTGCGGACCTGCGATTGTACTGTTATCGGGTTGCGTCGGTCGTTGGGCTCGCGTGCGTCCACATCTGGGGCTTTTGCGATGAGCGCGCCCTGATCTACGCAGAGAACGCCGGGATCGCCTTTCAGCTGACGAACATCCTCCGTGATCTTGGCGAGGACGCCCAACGGGGGCGTGTCTACCTCCCGCGCGACGAACTTGACCGCTTCGGTTACGATCCGGAACGATTCCAGCGTGGCGAGCGCGACGAGCGGTTTCGGGCGCTGATGCGTTTCCAGATCGAGCGGGCACGCGGCTACTACGAGGCGGCCTGGCCATTGTTACCGCTGCTGCGGCCGGCGGGGCGGGCGGTGTTCCTGGTCATGGCGCGGACGTATCGCAGCCTCCTCGACGTGATGGAGCGGCGCGACTACGACGTGTTCAGCAGTCGCGTACGGGTGAGCGGCTGGCGCAAGTTGCTGCTGGCGCTCGGAGCGCTGCCGGTACGCTGGGGATGGGCATGATGGCGATGAACGATATGGTCCCCAGGACTATGGGCGAAAACCCCTCCCCCCCACCCCCTCCCCCACAGGGAGAGGGGGAGAAGAAAAGACGCGATGTTGCTTGCTCCCCCTCTCCGTTTCGGGGAGGGGGTGGGGGGGAGGGGTTTTCGCCCAGCGTCCTGATCATCGGCGGCGGGTTGGCCGGACTGGCGGCGGCGACGGCGCTGGCGCCGCGCGGCTTTCGCGTCACCCTGCTGGAATCGCGCAATCGGCTCGGCGGCCGCGCCGGCTCGTTCCAGGACGCGGCGAGCGGCCAGCTCATCGACGCCTGCCAGCACGTCAGCATGGGCTGCTGCACCAACCTGGCGCACTTCTGCCGCACCCTCGGCATCGACCATTTCCTGCGGCCGCAGCCCTGCCTCTACTTCCTGACGCCGGAGCGCCGCCTCAGCCGTTTTCGTGCCGACCGCTGGCCCGCTCCGTTCCACCTTCTGCGGAGTTTCGCCACCGCTCATTACCTCACCCTCACCGAAAAACTTCGCGTCGCCTGGGGCCTGCTGTGCATCCAGCGAACCACCGACGCCGACCCGCCGTTCCTGGAATGGCTGCAAGCCCATCGCCAGACGCAACGCACCATCGATCGCTTCTGGGGCGTCGTGCTGACGAGCGCCCTCAACGAAACCCCCGAACGCATCGGCCTGCGCTACGCGCGCAAGGTCTTCGTCGATGGCTTCCTGAGCCACCCGCGCGGCTTCGAGGTCGAGTTGCCCAGCGTGCCGCTCGGCCGCCTGTACGGCGACGAACTGCGGCAATGGCTGCAGCGGCATGATGTCGAGGTGCGTCTGCAGTCCGGGGCTCGCTTCCTCGCAGTGATTGGCCATCGCGTCGAGGCGCTGCTGCCGCGCCAGGGCGAACCAATCCGCGCCGACTGGTATATCTCCGCCGTGCCGTTCGATCGCCTGCTCGACCTGCTGCCCGAGCAGGTGATCGAGGCAGAAGCCTACTTTCGCGATCTTCGCAATCTGGAAACGTCGCCAATCACGAGCGTTCATGTCTGGTTTGACCGGCCGGTGACGCGGTTGCCGCACGCGGTCCTGGTCGATTGCGTCGGGCAATGGGTGTTCAACCGCGGCGAGACGAGCCCGGGCGAGCATTACCTGCAAGTGGTCGTCAGCGCCGCCCGCCAGTTTCGGGGACTCGGCCATGACGAGGTGGAACGGCGCATCCTGGCGGAGTTGGCAGCGCTCTTTCCCGAAGCGAAGCGGGCGACGGTGCTGCGGTCGCGCGTGGTGACGGAGCACGCGGCGACGTTCAGCGTCGTGCCCGGCGTGGACCGCTGGCGACCGTCGCAGAGTTCGCCGATCGAGAATCTCTTCGTAGCCGGCGACTGGACCGCGACGGGCTGGCCGGCGACGATGGAAGGGGCGGTGCGCAGCGGCTACCTCGCGGCGGAGGCGCTGCTGCGGCGCGTCGGGCAAAGGGCGTCGCTGGTGCAGCCTGACCTGGCGTGAAAGAGACGGGCCGCCCGGATTGCTCCGAGCGGCCCGCATGGCTCCGGGGTTGTCTACTGCGTGACCTGGGAGGAGGAGGGCTCTCGGACCCGCCGGTCCCCCGGGTAATTATCCGGGGTAGAAACCGCGTGTCGCGAGGTTGTTCCAGTTCTACCCCGGATAATTACCCGGGGGACCGATCAGCGGGTCTGAAACAGCCTTCCTGCTGACGCATGGACAGCCAAACGCTCGGGCGACGCAACATCGCCCACGGTGCAGAGCACCAAGCTAGACTCAATGTCCCCGGAGTTTGCCCGACTGTGTTCTACGTGCCGCTCCCACCGCCGACAAGCAAACTCCCCGGCTTGAATCACTTCGCCAACTCTTGCGCGGCCGCCTTCCAGTCCTGGCCACCCGGACCGATCGCTAATGTCCGAATTCCCGCGGCTCGGTATGGCTCCCCCGCTTCCGCCTGACCGACAATGACCACCGGCGGACCGTCGAAGCGTTTCAGCAAGGCGAGAATGCCGTCGGAGCCTCCACCGCTCACCGACAGCCGCCCAAGCGCAGGCCCGTCCGGGAGCACGCCGTTGGGCGGCAGGGTGTGGCGCGTCGTCCAGTTACGGACCTGACGGTAGATCGTTCCGCGAGTCGCGGGGAGTGCCAGGTAGACCACCGCCCATTTCGCCTTCTGAGCCGTTTGCAGCGTCGTCGAGGCGTCGGGCAGCACCACCGCATTGGGCACGCGCTCATCGGCCCACAGTTTCTCGCCCTTCTCGGTGAGCGCGGCCACATCGACGAGGAGGAGTTTCGTTTCCTTCGGCCAGGCGAAAACGCGGCCACGGTCGACCGCTTCGCTTTCGCGGTCGGGCCGCACATAGCGCACCAGGAAATCGAAACGGCCGACGGCCGCAAAACCCCACTCGACCGACGCACTCCCTTCCGCCGTCGTCTTGGCGAGGCGCCGCACGGGTTGCCGCCCGATCAACGCGCCGAACGGCTGTTCTTCAAAGGTGAGTTCGTAGCCTTCCAGGCGGACGCCGGCACGATCGGCCTCGACAGGCACCAGCTGCCCGCGCGAACTCGCCGTTTCCCCCTGCACAACCACCTCGTCGAAGGCGATGACGACGAGAGCCAGCGGCGGGGAGCGCGGCCAGAACACCCAGGCTCCCAGCCCGAGCGGAATCGCGCAGCACAACAGCACGATCAGCCACGTTAGCCGCGTCCAGGGCCGTCGCCGCTTCGCTGCCTGCCGCAGCAAGGCGATGGTCTTCTCGTCGATCGGCTTGCGCGCCGGCTTCTGACTTTCCGGCGCAGCGGGGGCGGCAGGCAGGCTTTCCGGGGATTTGGGGTCCGGATTGTCGGGTTCTTTGGCCAGCATGATTCATCGCGGGTTGAAGGGCGGTCAAGAACTGCGTTCGCGGAGCTGTGTCGAGGAAACGTCGATCCGGAACGTCTCCGCGGGGATCGCCGTGAACAGGTCGCGCGCCTCGACAGGGATCGGCAAGTCGGCCAGCGCCAGGCAGTTGCCGGGCCCATCGACGCGACAGGCGACGAGGAAGCGACACCCCTGCCGCCGCAGGAATTGCAGTGCCGTCGTCACCCCGGCGTCGCCTTCCTTGTAATAGCGCGGCGCCAGAATGCGCGCCGCCGTGTCGGCCCCGACGACAAACGCCACGCCGGGAAACAGCGACGCCTTCTCGACGAACGTCGCGGCGCGCGTCACCCAGACCGGAGCCCGCCAAATGAACTGACCGAGACGCCGGCGTACCTCTTCCGCCGGCAGCGTCCCCTTGTCCACGTTATGAACGCTCATCTCAAAGGCCACCGGCAGCGCCAACTGCCGAGCCGCGACTTCCGCAAGTCCCCAGTGAGCGTGATGCGTCGGATTGAAAGCACCCGGCAGGACGGCCAAAGGCAGCGGAGCGCGGAGGGCGTGCTGGCCGTCCGGTTCGACGTGAATCGCCGCCGGCGCGGTCGGATCGCCTGCGAGCATCAACTCCAGCGGGGAAGCCTGACAAGCGACGATGTCCAGATGCTCGCCGGGCAGCAAGGCAAGGTCGAGCCGCCCGGCGATGCCGAACGCCTCCGCCATGCCATTGAGCAGGACCGCGTCGAGCAGGGCTTCCTCCTGGTCGCGATTACGCTCGCCCTTCCTCAGCCCAAGCGACACAGTGCCGCCGCCTGAACCCGACCACACCAGGGCGATGTGGAAACGGTGGTCCCCTTTTTTCGGCCGATCGGTCGCGAGGCTGGCGGTGCAGCCGACGCCCGCGACCGGCTGTCCGGGAGCCAGCCAGCGGGCGCGTTCGAGCGCTCGTCGTGCGAGAGTGAGGCTCGTCGCAGAACTGCAGAATTGCTCTGGCGCGCGTCCAAGATATTCGGTCAGGGCTTGCTGGTTGTAGGGGATGGAGACTTCGAGAAGTGTGCGCGAGCCGCCAGGGACGTTCAGCAGGGCGGCCGCCGCGCCGGTGCCACCGCCGGCGAGCGCGAGCGCGTACTGATACGGCGATTCGCGATGGAGCGCCTCGATCAGTGCGCGGGGCGTCATGGTTGTATCAGGTGAGGAGCAAATCCTGCTCGGCGGCCTCGATCAGTTGCAGACTCTCGGCGGCGGTCTCGGCGGCGCGCAATTCCTCCAGGAAGCCCGGCCGCAGCATCAAACGCGACAGCCGGGCGAGGACGCGCAACTGGGTGCGGTCATCGCGACAGCAGATCATGAAGAACATATCCGTCAGGCCGCCGCGCGGCGCTCCGAAGGCGATACCGCCGATGGTGCGTCCGTAAGCAACCACGTGATCGCCGAGCGCCTTCGGCAACGGCCGGCGCGGGTGCGGCACCGCGACGCCGGAGTCGAGCGCCGTACTGCCCATCTCCTCGCGCTGCTTGATCGCCTCGAACACCGCTTCCGGGTCGTAGACCTGCCAGGACTGCTCGGCCAGGCGCACCAGTTCCTTCAGCACCGACGCCCGCGTCGCGGCGCGGAACGGGACTGCGGTCGTGCTCTCGGTCAGCAGCACCGACAGCAGCGGTTGCTGATCGAGGTCGCGCTCGGGGCCTTTTTCGAGGGCAGTCAATTCCTGCTCGGTGTAGGCGTGCATTTGCGTCTCGATCCAGTGATTGATCTCGGCTGGATGGAAACGCCACTGGCCGGAAACCTTGTGACCCGGCAGGTAACCGCGGCTGGCCATCCTGCTGACCTCGCGCGCATCGCGCTGCAGGTAGATGGCCAGCTGATCGAGGTCCATCATTTCTTGCGCCACGTGTACCCCTCCCCTGTCCGCTTCCGTTCGGGCGTTTTTGAAGTCTAGTATGCAATCGCTATGCCGGCGCCGGCTGGTTGGCACGCTGCACGCCTTCTGGTAGGCTGACCGGGGCGGTTTCAAGCGAGGTGTGGTTTGTAGTCCCGCCTTTAGGCGGCAAGACATCAAGCCGCCTAAAGGCGGGACTACGAACCACACCGCACGATCTTGCACTGGGCGGTGTGGAAACAAAAACAGGAGGATAGTTTGCCCATCCTCCCTGGCAATAAAGATTAATATCATCCGGAGGACTACCTCCCTTGTCAATATCATTTCGCCTTGTGCTGCCTTCGCAGCTTGTTGAAGAGATATACGCTCAAGCAAAGGTGGAATTGCCCAACGAATGCTGCGGCCTGCTCGCCGGTCGGGTGGAAGATGGGGCGATTGGGAGGGTTGTGCGGCGGTATCCGCTGGTGAATGTGGCGCGCAGCCCGATCGAATATAACGCCCACCCGGACGAACTCTTCGCGGCCGATCGTGACATGCGGCGTTTGGAAATCCAGGTGTTAGCAGTGTACCACTCGCATCCAACGTCGCCGCCGGTGCCGAGCCTGAAGGATCTGGCGCGGAACGGCTATGAGGAGGATGCGATCCATCTCATCATTTCGCTCAAAGACGCCCTGCCGATGATGCGCGCGTGGTGGCTCGCGCCGCACACTTACCGTGAGGCCGACTGGTCCATGGTCGAAGCGGCGGCTGACAATTCGACCAACCCCGCGTAAACTGTCAGGTATTCACCCGCTGAACCGGTTTGAACCCAGCTTACCTACACCGGAGGTTCCCCCTGTGGCACTCCGCACCACTTGCCCCAATTGCATGACCGTTTACGAACTTCCCGCGACGCAGCGCGCCACGAAGTTGCGCTGCAAGCGCTGCCGGGAAATCTTTTTTGTCGCCGGACTCGTCGAAGAACCCAAGAAACCGGCCACGACGGCCGTCAAGACGGTCACCCCGGAGGACGACCTCGATCCCCCGGAGGCCAGGCTGGCGCCGCCGGAACCTATCCGTGCGCCGCGCCGCCCGGTCCCGCCCCGCGACGCCGATGCCCCGGAGACCGAACCCGAAGCCGCCAGGGAAGGCAGCCCCGTGATGATGTGGCTCCTCGGCATCGGCAGTCTGCTTGCCGTTGCCGGCATCGTGGTCCTGGTGATCATCCTGAGCCGCGGAGGAGGTAATCAGGAGCAACCCGTCGCCGAAGGCCCTCCACCCGGAGCCGAAGCTCAGCCTCCCGGCAAGGAGCCAATCCAGCCTCCGAAAGAGAAAGTCGTCGAGCAGCCCAAGGTCCAACCGCCCCCCGAACTGCCACGCCCCGTTCCGAAGGAACCGCAACCGGAACTCCCACCGCCGGACGCGCCGCAGGTGAAAGGGCCCGCGCCGCGGAAAATCGCCTTCTGGAAGGTCGAGGTCGATCCGCCCCCGGCAGCGGTCGTCGGTCCGCCGGCTCCTGACCTCAACATCCCCCTGAGCGCGCAGGCACGCCTTATCTACCCGGGCACCGCCAGCATCTTCGTCGCCGTCGGCACGCCCGCGAAGATGTCCTACGGAGCGAAGATCTGGGATCTGCAGAACATGAAAGATATGGGCAAACTCGGCAGTCCCTTCGCGCTGGTGGACGAGGCACTCAGCCCCGACGGCAAGTATTTCGCCGCCCGGCTGGTGCGCAAGGACAAGACGATTGTCGAGGTCTGGTCGGTGGGCGCCGAGGGACAAAAGCCGACGCGGCTGGAGGTGGACCCGCGGCCCGCGTACTTGGCCCTGGTGGACTTCGCCCGGCCAGGCCGCGTCGTGACCGCCAAGTACGGTGCTCCGAATGCCACTTTCCAGATCTGGGATATCGGCACCGGGCTGGAGACAGGGCGCTTCGAGACGTCGAATTTTGTCTACAAAATCGAGGCATTCAGTCCGGGAAGGCGCTACCTGGCGGTGGCGGACAAGGAAAAGATCATGGTCCACGATCTCGCGGCCGCGAAACCGGCCGGCGAGATCGAACTGCCGAAGGGGTATGACGCCGTGCGCGGCCTGGCCTTCTCGCCCGACGGGAAGGAACTGGCCGCCTACCTCGAACAGGGACAACGGTCTCACCTTCTCAGCTGGGACGTGGCCGCCGGCGAGGTGGTCCGGGAACACCGGTGGGACAAGGGACCGAACGCGCTCGCCCAGAAGTCTACCCTGTCGCCTCCGCTGGGCCTGCAGTGGTTGCAGGGCCAGGGCGGCTGGCTGATTCTCGGCCAGGTGCTGGTGGAACACACTACCGGGCAACACGCTGTGATTCTCCCCGCGGCGGTCAATGACCCCACCCTGGGCACGCGCCGGCTTTTCGGCCCCAAACACGTGCTCACGATGAGCGGCTTCGCCGGCAAGCAGCAGCTCACCGCCGTGCCCTTGCCGGCGGCTCAGATCGCCTCCATGCTCAACGTCGTCCGCGAGGATGCCCTGGCACCGCCGCTGCCGCCGGCGAAGGTCGCGACCTGGAACGGGGTGCGTTTGCTGAGTCCGCCTGTGGGGGAAGTCCCCTGGCAGGCCGCAGCGGACCCGGCACCGGCCGCTCGCGCCGCGCCGCTGTTCCGCACGGCCCTGCGGTGGCAGGAGCAGCAGACCGAGCAGATCCTCTTTACGACTCCACTACTGGCGCAGGCGGCGGTTCTGAGCATGGTCAAGCCGTCTTCGCCGACCGCTCCCCAGCAGCTGCGCGTCGATCGCTACGATTTGACCTCCGGCAAGTTCCTGGGCGGACGGCCCCTCTGCCCCGTTTCCATCGACCAGAAACACGGGGCAGTCAAGGGCGACCTCAGCCCCGACGGCACGCTCTTGCTGGTGCAACACCCGGCCGACGGTCGCCGCCTGGACGTCTGGTCGATGGCAGGGGGCAAGCACGAAGCGGCCTGGATGCCATGCGCGACCGATACCGAGCCGGCCGGTAAACCGCGCTGGTTCGCCGCGCTGGATGGCGGGCGCGTCCTGACGCTCGGCGAGCAGGGGCGGCTGACCCTGTGGCAGTTGCCGGACTGTCGGGCGCTGTGGACGCTGGAGGGAGTCCGCGGCACCGTAGCCCTGAGCCCCGGACGAAACTACCTCGCCGCTCACGACGGCGCCGCGTTCCAGTTGCTGGCGACGGCCGACGGAACCTGGAAGGGGCGACAGCTGCTATCGCCCGAATTGGCGGGCGGCGTGGCGATGGCGGCGGTTTTTGCCCCCGACGGTCAAACGCTCGTCGCCAACCTGAGCGCACCTCAGCGGTCTGCCCGCGACGAGTCCGTGCTGAGTCGTTGGAACGCGCTTAACGGGAAAGTAGAGGCGCTCATCCCGGTGCCCTTGAACCGTCTTGAGAAGGACGACCGACTGGTCATCTGGAGCCAACGGCACGTCCTCGTGGGCCGGATGGTGATCGACTGGAATATCCGCGCCCCCGTCTGCGCGTATCGAGGGCCGATGCCGCGCTTTCTGGAGAGAGTTGGCCTGCCGGACGGCAGGTGTTGGGTTGCCAACGACGGAACCGAGAGGCAAGCCACGTTGACGGGACGGTCTCTGCCCGAGGGCGAGATTGGGACGCTGCTCACTCGACTCGCTGGCGGACAGGCCGAGGTGGTGGTGGCGCCGGGTGCAGCCATCGCGATCAACGTCTCCACGAGTGGCCCTCCCACCTTCCAGTTTCAAGCCAACAAGACGCTCACGGACCGGCTCAAGGAGCTGGGCTTCGTGCCGGCGGCGAACGCGGCCACGAAGGTGAACGTCCACGTCAGCGAGAAGACGAATGGCACTTTTTCCCTCTTCGACGACAAGAACGCCCGCGTGGATGTGCCGATTTACGAGTTGACCGTGACCGTGGACGTGACGGACGGCTCCGGCAAGAAGCTCAAGGATCTTGCGACGGGCACATTCCGGACACGACCGCAGGCGCTTGGCAATGTGGTGTTCGGTGATCCGGTCCCGCAGTCCCGCAACGAGCCGTACGCGCGCTGTGCTCAGTGGCTCGCGGGCGTCACCCTGCCGGGGTTCGTCGTGCGCGACGGGGATCGCTTCCGCACCTTGCCGGAAACCGCGGACTTCAAGATGGATGGTCCGTGAGGTTCTGCCCGCTTGCGGGTTAGCACCCTGGCACAGCGCTAACCCGCAAGCGGGGATCCTCTGGCTCGATCTTGCTCTTTTTCGCCGGTGCGGGTACGAAGCCGCGAGTGGACTACACTGCGGAGGGATTCGCGTGGCGCGCACACAGTTGCTTGCACTTGGCCTCACCTTGCTCATTGGCGGAGGGGCCAGAGCCCAGGAAAGCTACGTCGTCCGCCTCAAGGGAGCAGGCCAGGGCGAGACGACCCGCTACGAGGACACCCTGACCGCGGAAATGCTCACCAAACAGGTCGATGCGAGCGGCTTCGTCGTTTCCAACCGGCGCGACCACAGCCTGCGCTCCACGAACTATCAGGAAACGCTGCTCGAAGTCGATGCGAACACCCGGCAGCCGACGCGCCTGCGCCGCCAGTGCGACAAGGCGACGTTGGAGGTCAACGGCAAGGGCAGTGTGCTGCCCTATCACGGCCGGAGTTTCATCGTCGAGCGCGGTGCTTCCGGCTGTCGCGTCCACTTTGAGGATCCCGCGCCACCCGATGCCTTTGTGCATGAGTTGGAGGAGGGGTTTAGTCGCAAGAAGGACGTCGATCCGCTGGCAGGGATGCTTCCGACGAAGGCGGTGCAATGCGGCGAGACGTGGCCGTTCGACCCGGGTCCGCTCCTCGCAGCATGGCCGAAGCCGCCGGCGGTCCGCACGGACCAGGCGAAGGCCACTGGCGTCGGCAAGCTGTGCAAGGTTTACCACCAGGGCGAGCGCCTGTTCGGCATCCTGGAG
>DASPXY010000279.1:0-5037 GCA_035637055.1 Gemmataceae bacterium
GCTGCAACAGGAAGGGGGCACTCACATTTGTATTCTGCGGCATCCAATTTGCGACACGCTTCTCTGCCTCCAATTCGCGGTACCCTGGCGATGCAGGCGTGGGAGATCCCTTGCCCTGTGTGCTGGGCGGCCGCCCCGGAAACCGAGAGGCAATCATGGCCGCGACCCTTTCCACAGGCGACGACGTTCTCAGCCCGGAAACGTCCGCCTTTTATCGCCGCGCGATCCAGGCGCTGGCTGCCGCTGAGGTGCCGTTCCTCGTCGGCGGCGCCTATGCACTGGCGCACTATACCGGCATCGTCCGCCACACCAAGGACTTCGACTTCTTCGTCCTGCCGCAAGACGCCCGGCGCATCCTCGACCTGCTCGCCGGCCTGGGGTATCGCACCGAGTTGACCTTCCCGCACTGGCTCGGCAAGGCGTATCACGGCGACGATTTCTGTGACATCATTTTCAGCTCTGGTAATGGCTTCTGCGTGGTCGATGAGTCGTGGCTCGAGTACGCCGAACCCGCGGAGATCCTGGGCGAGTCGGTGCGCCTCGTCCCCGCGGTGGAGATGATCTGGTCCAAGGGCTACGTCATCGAGCGCGAACGCTACGATGGCGCCGACATCTGCCACATCCTGCGATCGTACGGCGACCGCCTGGACTGGCGGCGCTTGCTCGCCCGCTTCGGGCCGCACTGGCGCGTCCTGCTGAGCCATCTGGTGCTGTTCGGCTTCGTCTATCCCGGCGAATCGGCGAAGGTGCCGGCGTGGGTCATGGAAGAGTTAATGGATCGCTTGGGTGCGGAGGTACAAACACCACCTCCCGACGAGCATCTGTGCCAGGGTACGCTGCTGTCGCGAGCGCAGTATCTGAAGGACATCGAAACGTGGGGGTATCACGATGCGCGCCTTGGTCCCGAGGGGACGATGAGCAGCAAGGACGTACGCCGCTGGACGGCGCCGGTCAAGAACGGGCAACTCTGAGTGCGTGTGCGAAACCCCTCCCCCCAGCCCCCTCCCCTAAAAGGAGAGGGGGAGAAGAAGAGATGCCGTCTGGTTTGCTCCCCCTCTCCCTTTGGGGGAGGGGGTCGGGGGGAGGGGTTTCGCTCAGCCGCTGAGCACCCCTGCCGAATCTCCTGTCCCCGGCGCTGGCCCGATCCGATACCATAGCCAGAGAGGCCCCGGATCCGCCACCGGGCTCCGCGCTGGCCTTCTTCCCTGACACGACGATGCAAGAGGAGACGCCCTGTGCAAGACGTCCTCAGCCTGATCCTGGGCGGCGGTCGCGGGGCCGGGCTGTACCCGCTCACCAAGACGCGCAGCGAGCCGGCCGTGCCGATCGCCGGCAAGTACCGTCTGATCGACATTCCTGTCAGCAACTGCATCAACAGCGGCCTGACGCGCGTCTATGTGCTGACGCAATATCTCAGTGTCAGCCTGCATCGCCACATCGCCAATACCTACGAGTTCGACCCGTTTAGCCAGGGCTTTGTCGAGGTGCTCGCCGCCCAGCAGACCAACGAGAGCGCCGACTGGTATCGCGGCACCGCCGACGCGGTCCGTCAGAATATCCGTTATGTCCACGAAGATGCCTGCCGCGATGTGCTAATCCTCTCGGGCGACCAGATCTATCGCATGGATTTTGCCCAGTTCCTCAAGACCCATCGCACCACGCGGGCCGACGTGACTCTTGCCGTGGTCCCGGTGACGGCGGAACAGGCGTCCCAGGTCGGCGTGGCGCGCCTGGACGGCAGCGGCCGCATCGTGGCCTTTGCCGAGAAGCCGACGACCGAGGAGCAACTGCGCCAGGTGCGCACGGATCGCGGTTGGCTGGAGCGGTGGGGCGTGCCGGAGGAGCGGCCGTACCTGGCGAACATGGGCATCTACCTGTTCCACCGCGAGGCCCTCTTCGAGTCGCTCAACACGAGTCCGCTGGCGCTGTGCCTGGCGACGGAGGTAGTGCCGCGGGGCCTGCGCAGCCTTCACGTGCAGGCGCACCTGTGCGACGGCTTCTGGGCGGACCTGGGGACGATCAAGGCGTATCACGAAGTCCACCTGGCGCTGGCGGGCGACGCGCCGCCGTTCGACTTCCACAGCGCCGAGGGGGTCATCTACACGCACATGCGGAACCTGCCGGCCGCGCGCGTCACCGCCGCCGAGGTGCGGCATTCCCTGCTCACTGACGGCTGCACGATCGGCAGGGGGACGCGCCTGGAGCGTTCGGTGGTCGGCGTGCGCAGCCAGATCGGCCGCAATGTGACCCTTCGTGAAGCGATCCTCCTCGGGGCGAACTACTACGAGGGCCAGGACGGCTCGCCGCCAAGCCAGGGAAGCGGGGTTCCGGCGCTGGGGGTGGGCGACGACTCGATCCTGGAGCGGGTGATCGTTGACAAGAATTGCCGCATCGGCCGCGGGGTGCGGATCGTCAACGAGCGTCGGCTGCAGGAAGCGACGGGCGACAATTACGTCATTCGCGACGGCATCGTGGTGTTGCCCAACGGGGCGATCGTCCCCGATGGAACCGTGATTTGAGGCAATGGGCCGACAAGGCTCAACCCAGGCGTCAAGGTTCCCACAGTGGATTCAGCGACCTAAAAGCGTGACTGATCCGGAAGGCAAGTTGCGCCCACGGCGTCTCTGTGACCACGACTTGGATGGTCTTGAACGGGTCGTCGGGATCCAAGGGCTCTTCAACGATGATGCGAGCGTCAATGCCGACCATTGCGAGCCTTTTCTCCGAGGCGCGGAGTGCCAGAGGCGAGATGCGCTGACTTGGATAGAATTCCAGGCGCTCGCGAATGAAGTAGTCCTGAATCGTCACATTGCCATTGAGGATGATGTCTCCGACCAAAAAGGTCGGCTCCGGGTTGGGGAGCGCGACCTCTCCACAACCGATCAACGCACCAAGGAGCACGACCGCGAACAGGTACTTGCCCACCTTGCACCTCCTTGTGGCCGTCCATCAGTTCCGTCCTTGCCAGATTGATGGATCGCGCGACGTATGGAACACCGCGATAATCACTATCCGGTCCGGTTTGACGCGGTAGTAAACGCAGTAGGGGAAGCGGGACACGAGGGCTTCGCGCACATCTCCGGAGGCAACCGCGTAGCGCTCCGGGTGGGCCGCGATGGTATCGAGCACCTGCTGAACCTCCGCGACGAAGTCAGCACCCAAACCAGGCTGCTGATTCTCATACCACACCGCTGCGTCGTCGAACTCGGTCTGCGCGACCGTGCGAAAGACAAGCGGCAAACTCATGGTTTCAACCGGGAAAGAGTTTGGGCCTTGACCTGCTCCCAGGGCACGACATCATCTGGGTTCGCCTCGTCTTCGGCGACTCGCCGCTGCAGTTCCCGCCGCTGCGCGTCGGTCAGTAAGGATTCGGCAGGCTCCGCGGCGATCGTAGCCCAGATTTCCTGGACGAGGGCGATACGCTGCTCGCGGGTGAGCCGGTCGATCCCCAGGGACTGGAGAGTTGGTGACATGGGAGAACCTCCGAGGGTCTAAAATACCTCTTCACCGTACCAGAATCGCGACCCGAAGTCAGCGCCAAGGCGGCGTGGGGGTGCCCCTCTGGAATGTGGCGAGCCGGGAGGCGTGAGCGACCGGAGCACCGCGGCGTTATCTAGGACGCCCGCGCTCGGTCGAACTCCGCCAGGATCTTTCGAGCCCTCCGGTGCAGGGCCAGCGTGCGCAGGGTTTTGAACGGTTGCATCAGGCCCCAGACAATGAGATAGGCGCCCTTGATTGTGGTACGATAGAGATCGTTTTCCTCGTCGTAGAACAGCCAACCGCGTTGCACCTGTTCCTCGTAACAGCCGACATGGACAACGCGGATCAGGTAGTCGAGCGCCTGCCCTGGTTCGTACACAACCTTGTTTCCGTGAGCGCTGTGCTTGTTCATGACGAACTTGTGAATCCGATACAGCTCGGCGGGATCGGTCACGCTCGGCACCTTGGTGCGAACCGTCTTGGGGCTCAGGCGAAACGCCCCGAGTTCCGCACAGTTTGAGGTATCGAACATCTCGCCGGTCTCGAACCGCGTGCTGAACTCGACGTACAGCGTCTGCAAGGGCACGAGCCCATGACCGAGGATTGCTGTCACCATGACCTTGTCCCCGGTGTGCCGGTTGACCAGCATGATCAGATAGGTCGTCACGTTGGGAGCGGGATTGGGGAGTTGCACCAGGGTTGGCTCCTCGAAGCCAAGGGCGAAGAGAGCCGTCGTTTGGGACATGAGGAACCTGGCAAGGGCCGGATCCATCTTGTAAAAGTCAAGTTCCAGCACCTTCGGATGGGCGGGGAATCGCTGCTGCCGGCGAATGAGCAACGGCACGCCAAAGTAATAGGCTGGAATGAACGTCAGGAGCCACAGAAGAAAATCGAAGTCTTCTACCATGAGAGCAAGCTCCCGATGTCAGCGCGAAGGTGCCTCATACTTGATCCGCTTGAGCCTATCCGGTATGGAGGGCGAGGCTCCTGCCGAGCCACTAAGGAGAGTGGCTCGGCAGGAGCCTCGCCCTCCATACCGGATAGGACATTCTCGACTGGATCATGGATGAGGGAGGATCGAGTCAGTTACTTTTTCCCCGCTTCGCCGAGGGCGAATACCACCCCCGACTCGCACAGCAAGAACTGCCCATCCGGAGCAATCAACACCTCGCCGCGTACGGCCACGGGCGGCGCCGGCGTCCAATCGGCCTTTGGCAGTTCGCTGTCCGCCAGCGGTTCGGGCAGCCCCAGCGATGCGACCCGCGCCGGCGACAATTTCCAGGCGCTCGCGTACAGCCTCCGACCGTCCGCGGACAGCTTCACGCACGTACCGGGCGGCACTCCCTTCCAGCTGGCCAGCACACTCTTTTCCTGGCTCAAATCCACCACCAGGATCTCGCTCCCCTTGCCGCCAGTCCCACTGACGAACGCCACACCCTGATTGCTGACGTCGAAATCGTGCGGCTCGGTCGGCACTTTCACCGTTTTGGTGACCTTCATCGCCGCCGGGTCGATCACCTGCACTGCTCCCTCCACCGGCCCCTCACGCTTGACGCC
>DASPXY010000280.1:0-3113 GCA_035637055.1 Gemmataceae bacterium
CCATCATGGCTGGATGGGGGCTTTGCATGGCGGCAAGGCCACGCTGCCCGATCTGATCGACGCTACCGAGCGCCGCCGCAAGGAACTCGACCAGCCCAAACCGCCCGGCTTCTTTCTTTACGTCGATCAAGGCGAGGAGCTTTACGTGCGCGCCGAGGAGGGCCAACGCCGGCGTTTTTCCGAACTGCTCGCCCAAGCGCTGCCCGACCCGCGTCTGTACATAATGATGAGTCTGCGGTCCGACTTCCTCGGCCATCTGCAAAACGACAAGCCACTGTTCAAGGCGCGGCAGCACATCGACGTGCCGCCACTGGGTGAAGAGGAGTTGCGCGAGATCGTCAGCCGCCCAGCACAACTGCTCTCGGCTCGGTTCGAAACCGATGGGCTTGTTGACATTATCAGCCGGCGCACCGCGGAGGATGCGGTTAAGGACGTGGGTGCCTTACCGCTTCTGTCGTATACGCTCGACGATATGTGGACCCAGATGGTGCGACGGGGCGACGGGACGCTTCGCCTGCCTGCACAATCCTTCGAGCTTGGCGGGGTGCTGGTCGATCGCGCCAATAGGTTTCTGGAGACGCATCCAGGCGCCGAGAACGCGCTGCGATGGGTGCTGACGCTTCGGCTGGCGACCGTGCGCGAGGACGGCGAGCCGTCGCGACGCCGTGCGGCTCGTGCCGAGTTCTCGGATCAAGAGTGGCGGCTTGTCTCCGAGCTAGCCAACTATCCTAATCGGCTTCTCGTCACCGTAACCACCGAGACGGGTGAAACCTTTGCCGAGGTGGCGCATGAGGCGATTTTCCGCCGCTGGGGCAAGCTGCGCGATTGGATCGCAGCCGAGCGCGAATTTCTGGCGTGGAGAACAGGGCTCGAAGCGGCGCGCCGTGCGTGGCAAGCAACCCCCGCCGGCTCCAAAAACGATGCGCTGCTGATGGGCTTTGCGCTCGATCAGGCGCGAGAGGTACGTCGCGAGCGCGCCGATGATATCCCGGATAGCGATCGCGAGTTCATCGAGCTGAGCCACAAGGCCGCGCAGCGGCGGAAATTGCGCGGGCAGGCGCTCGTCGGCGCGCTCGCCACGGTCATTGTGCTGGGGGTCCTAGCCTATTGGAATGACCAGGCGCTCAAGGGGCTCTATCATTGGTTCGCCCACGTGCGCGGCTCCGTGCTCACCGCGCAGGCCGAGCGCATGTTGAAGCCGGGAGAGACCTTCTCGGAATGTGTCAAGACCGACGGCGACTACTCCAAATATTGCCCGCAGATGGTCGTGGTGCCTGCGGGCAAATTCACAATGGGGTCGTCGGCAACTGAAAAGGATCGATACGACGACGAAGGTCCGCAGCAGGAGGTCACGATCGCCCGGCCCTTTGCCGTGTCGAAATTCGAGCTGACGTTCGACCAATGGGACACTTGCGTCCAATATGGCGGCTGCACCCGGCTCGGCAGCCCATTTGGCGACGGCAAGCAGCCGGCAATCAACATGAGCTTGGACGACGCCCAGGAATACGTGAAGTGGCTCTCGGGGCTCACAGGTCAAAGCTATCGGCTGCTCACCGAGGCCGAATGGGAATATGCCGCGCGCGCCGGAAGTGCGGGCCCCTATTCGTTCGAAGGTGATGCATCGGTGCTTGGCGAATATGCCTGGTATAGCGAGAATTCCGGCAGCAGGACCCATCCCGTCGGTGAAAAAAGGCCCAACGCCTTCGGGCTCTACGATATGCATGGCAATGTCTGGGAGTGGGTCGAGGACTGCTATCACGACAGGTACAATGGAGCTCCGACGGACGGAGCTGCGTGGACTGAAGGTGATTGCAGTCGCCGTGTCGTCCGCGGCGGTTCCTGGTTCGGCAATCCGCGGTACCTCCGCTCGGCCGGCCGCCTCAGGGTCGCTACCGCCTACCGGCTCAACTACCTCGGCTTCCGGGTCGGGCGGACGCTTGTTGTTCCTTGAGTCCTTGCCTCTTTGTCTCTTGGGGTTTGGGGGCGGAGCCCCCAACGGCTTTTTTTGGAGGATTCACCATGGCGGACCACGCGAAACGCACCGGCCCGGCGGTCGAGGCGCATTATCAATTCCTTCTTTGGCTCGTGCCGACGGTTGATCGATTCCCCAAAGCCCACAAATTCGTGTTCGGCGATCGCGTCCTCAACGTCGGCCTCGATGTGCTCGAATTGCTTGTGGCAGCGACGTTCACGAAGGAGAGAAAAACCCACCTCGGCCAGGCGAATCTGGGTATAGATAAGTTGCGGTTCCTCTTGCGCATGGCGAGCGATTTCAGGTTCCTGGATCGAGGGCGCTACGAGCAGTTCAAGCAGGCACGCTTGCTGCACTGCATGAGTTCGCAGCTGGGCACATCGCGTCATTTCGCTGCGGTGCCAAAGTTCAGACGCTATTGGAGGTGAAGGGGACATTCGGCGAGCCGTGCTTATATAACCGGATTAATGAGTACGCGCCCTAGCAACTCTAATATTTCTAATGCCACTTTTGAACCGAAGTTCGCAAATACCCTTGCCGCCCGATCGTGCGAACTTCGGGTTCGCGGCTAGCTAGGCCATCTACTCATAAATTTGATCACGTCCGCTTTGCTGCCGAAAGCGGACCTCAACGCCTCATCACGGCATGTCGCATGAGTGCCAACAGCGGTCATTGCCGCCGTTCGCCGAATGGTGAGGTTATGGAATATCCAGTCGGGATTACGGATCACTCCGCCTTGATGCCGGCAAACTTTACTACCTTGCCCCATTTCTCGGTTTCGTCGGCAATGAATTTGCCGAAGTCGGCGGGCGAGAGCGCGTGCACGTCGCCACCGAGGTCGAGGAACCGTGCCTTGATCTTGGGATCGGCAAGGCCAGCGTTGACCTCCTTGTTGAGCTTCTCGACAATCTCGGCCGGCGTGGCCTTTGGTGCGCAAATGCCGTACCAAGTGCTCGCCTCGTAGCCCGGCACGAACTCACCCACGGTCGGGATGTCCGGCAGCGCGTCCGAGCGCATCGCGGCGGTTACTGCGAGCGCGCGCAGCCTACCAGACCTGATATACCCAATCGATGAGACAGTGCTGGGGAACATGACCTGCACCTGCCCGCCGAGCAGATCATTCAGCCCTGGCCCGCCACCA
>DASPXY010000281.1:0-3008 GCA_035637055.1 Gemmataceae bacterium
TGCGTCAAGCGCCAGCCGATCAGCAGGGCCCCCTCGACGATACCGGCGATCAGCAGGACGTGGCCCAGCAGTGGGCGTCCGTGCTCGCGGTAGGTGAACAACAGCGCGACACCGCACGCCAGAATGACGAGGTGAGCGGCGACCAGGGAGCGGAAGGTGCGCTGCCGGCCAGGGGAGACGGCCGCGAGGGTGAAGAAGGGGCTGAGCATCGTCCAGGTTCTCCCGTCCTCCGTGAGAACACAAGCCCGGAGCGCCAGCGCCGGGACGGTAGCATGGTCCCGGCGCTGGCGTTCCGGGCTTGTGTGGTGTTGGTCCCGGCGCTGGCGCTCCGGGCTTGTGTAGCATGGTCCCGTCGCTGGCGCTCCGGGCTTGTGTGGACGGTCCCGCGACTGACATTATGACCACTAAACGGATCGTCTTTATATGATTTCGCGCAGCCGCTCCATCATTTCCAGGCAGGACGGCCAGCGATTTTGCGGCACGGTGTCGAGCGCCCGCCTGAGGATGCGCGCCTCGGCGGCCGTCAGCAGGGACAGGTCCGGCGCGGGCCGAACATAATCCTTGTCGGCGTCCGGCGGCATGTCGGGAAAGGGCTGGCAACCGCGCAGCTCGCAGTAGGTGAGTGCCAGGGCGTACTGATCGCTACTCTCGCTCAGCCAGCCTTGCAACTGTTCCGGAGCGGCGTAGGCGAGAGTCCCGGCGCGGCGGTGATACCCCATCCGCGACGTCGTCTGCGATGCGAGGCTGAAGTCTGCCAGCTTCACGACGCCATCCAGCACGAGCAGGTTGCTCGGCTTGACGTCGCAGTGACGGACCGCCACGCGTTGACCGTTGAGATGATGTTGACGGGCGTTGAGGAAGTCCAGCGCTTCCGCGGCCTGGGTGAGGTATCCGCACAGATGGTGCGGATAAATGCAGGTGCCGTACTCGGCCCGATAGACTTCCAGCAGGTCGAGGAGGCTGCCGTCGGCGAGTTCCATGGCGATGACGACATGCCCCGAATAGGCCCAGATGCGGTCGATGCGAATCAGGTTCGGGTGCTTGAGTTGCTTGATCGACTGCAGGGCGCGGATCTCCTGGGCCGAGGCCAGTTGGCTGTCGCACGACAAGAACTTGAGGGCGATCGGTGTGCCGTCGGGCTGCTCGGCCTGCCACACCTCGCCCCAACCTCCGCGGCCGAGGAAGCGGACCAGATGATATCCCGGGTAGGGCTCGACGCCATTCCTCAGGGCCATCAGTTGCGTCACAATTCACACTCCCCTTCGCTCATTCCCTGCCTACCCGCCGAACTCTACGCCCTACCACTCTGAAAGTCAAAAGTGTAGGAACCGCAAGAATCGCTCCCATCCGCCAGGCGCCGAGAGGAGGTAGGCCCCGCGAGCCGAGCGGGGCTGGAGTGCCACGCGGCTCGCGGGGTTGGGTGCCGCTCGGCTCGCGGCACCTACTCGGCCGGACCGACCAGGCGGAATGTCAGTTCCGGCACCTTTTTGCGGTTGATCGCCGTGGCGACCTCGCTCCGCAGCAACCCCTGGGCGTGGTGCAGCCGTCCCAGGATTTCTTCGACGGGGATCGCGCTGGCGGTCGGCGTGAGCGCCAGCGTGACGAGCAAGCGCGCCGAGTTGGGCGCCGGCACGACGGATTCGACGAACAGGTCGCGCAACACCTCGTCGCTACACTCG
Organism: Gemmataceae bacterium; assembly: GCA_035637055.1. Taxonomy (GTDB): domain Bacteria; phylum Planctomycetota; class Planctomycetia; order Gemmatales; family Gemmataceae; genus DASPXY01. Next base: position 1,680 of record DASPXY010000281.1, read on the forward strand.
CCCGCGAGGACGATCTGCAGCGTCCGGGCCACCTGGCCACAGAGTTGCAGGGCCTTGCGATTGGTCACTTTCTCCGAGCCGACGCGCGACTCGTAGCGCGGATCGACCCCGTCTTCGGGGCCGAGTTCGCGGCAGGACAACAACATCTTCCGGATGGAAGGTTTTCGCTTGTTCATGTGCTCTCACTTGGTCTGGGCGGCGCGCACGATCTGCACCGCCATTGGTTCAGGAAAAGACAAAAGAGACGGCGTGAGAGCCTCTGCGTGGTGTGTCGCCTGAGGACAAAGCGTCAGGCGCAAACGGAAGCGAGGCCCGACCGAACCAGGATCCTGCTCAGGACAAGCATAGTCGGCCTCCTTCGGGGGTAGGAGTGAGGATCGTTCACCAAGCAAGTTACTGAATTGTAGCCTGTACGCGGCGAAGGTCAAGTTTCCCTGCGGGGTACGGCGAGCATTCGCCGCTTTCCGGCTTTTGTCTCTTTCGACAGCGGCGCTGCCAAACCATAGAAAAAACGAAAGCGGCGCTGGCGCCGCCCGCCAACGCGCCGTCGTTCCGCGCGGCCGAGGCCAACGAATGCGGAGGCAGACGAGGTGTTGTTCGTAGTTCCGCCTTCAGGCGGGTAGACGTCAAACCGCCTGAAGGCGGAACTACGAACAACGCGTCGTTTGGCGCTCCACCACTGAGGGGATGCCATGAGCAGTCGCGTGCTGGCAGCGCTGGTTTCACTGGGACTCATCGGCGCCGCGGCCTGGATTGGGAGTGCGGGTTCGGGGGCGAAACAGGGTCGCGCTGCCTGGACCGAGGTGGCCCCCGGAGTGCTGCGCTCACCCGGGTTGCCGGCCGGTTACGCGCTGGTGGACGGCGATGCCGCCCTGCTCATCGACGCCGCGCACGGAGCCGACAGGCTGAAGGGGCACGGCGTCAAGCAGGTCGAGGCGGCGCTGCTGACGCACCATCACCGGGACAGCTGCGCCGCGGCGGGGCGTCTGCTTGCCGCCGGTGTGAAGGTGCGGGCGCCGAAGGCCGCCGCGGAATGGCTCCTGCCCGAAGCGGTGCGGAAATACTGGCGCGAGTCGCTGCCGCTGCGCAATTCGCGCACCGCCTATCTCGTCGTCCCCGCCGGTCTGGAGGGCATCGACTGCAACCTGGAGGATGGGCAGACGATTGCCTGGCGCGGCTGGCGTGTGCAGGTCGTTGGTACGCCGGGGCATTCGCGCGACCATGTCGCTTTCACCGCGCGCCGGCCTGATGGTCCGTTGCTCGTTTTCTGCGGCGATGCCTTCGCGGCGGCGGGCAAGATCTGGTCGCCCTACACCACGGATTGGGACC
>DASPXY010000282.1:0-2546 GCA_035637055.1 Gemmataceae bacterium
CCGTTATGGGCGGCTTGCTGCGGGATGCAGAAAACGTTGCTGCTGCCCGCGACCGGCTCGCCAGCCAGCCAGGTCTTGTTGGCGGTCTGGTACTCGAAGCGCGTTTTCGTCATGTCCACGTTCGCGTCGCGCACCTCGCACTGCACGCACTGACCTTCGAGCGTCGGCGCCAGCGGGCGGATGTCCACCTGCGGCATCGTGGTATCGTAGACCACGATCACCGAAGGCCCTTCGTGGGCCAGGTCCGCAGGCGTTTGCCGGCCCATCTTGTCCACGGTCACGACCGTGAACCAGTATTCTCCCTCCTGCGTTGGGCGGAAGGAAAACACCTTTTCCCAGGGCCCCGCCTTGCCGGCAAGCGTCCACTGCTTGCCGGGGTCATCCTTCATGAAGAGCAAAATCTCACGCAACTTGCCACGGACGCCATCGTCGATGATGACCGGCAGATAGAAGGGGCTTTTGCTCATGTAGCTCTTGGGGGGCAGCGCGCCCTGCAGCGCTCCGCTGGGCGAGCCCCCGGAAAAGCCAACCGGCGGCGGCACTTGTGCCGGTACCGGCGTCCCCGTGAGCAAGACGGCGACGGGCGCAAGCAACAGACCCAGGCACCACCCGGCGGCACATTTCCTGGGCCGCGCGACCATTTGAGCGATGGTTCGCTTTTTGGCGACGGGTTTCATAATCCCTCCCCGATCCGGTTACGACGCCCGACTCCCCCGACGAGCCGTGGGCGGTCACAAGAAACACGGCGGCCGCGAGACGGCGCCGGCGCAGTCCAGAACTGAAGCAGAGGGGAGGCGTCATAGCCGGAGTGTTTCTCAGAGTCAAGCCGGACTTGGTCGAGCGCGGGTGCGGCTCTCGATGTTGGCATCCCCCGCGTGGCAGTCATTTCTTGGCCGCGAATTCCTTCAGCACGTCTCGGAGCTTTTGGTTGAACTCACCAGGTTTCTCCAGCATTGGGTAATGGCCGACGGCTTCGATGAGGACGGCGTCGTAGTCGGCGTACTTCTTGTTGATAGCGACAGCCGTCGGCGTGAAGAACTTGAAGCCGCCGCCAGAGTTGATACACCGAACCGGCACCTTGGCCTCCTTGAGCAGCGCTTTCGTGTCGAGGCTGGTGAGGTCGCGCATCAGGCCAAGCGCCATCATCTGGTCCTGAGCCTCGGCCCTGGTCAAGAGCCACTTTTTGAGGTCAGGATCGGCTTTTTCGTGCAGCAGTCCGCCAAACCCCGCTCGTATCGTCCCTTTGAAATCCGCCGCGAAACTCTCGAGAAATTTCTTCGACACCTCTTCAGGCATTTTGAATTCGGCGTTTTGCAGGGTATCGACGCCGATCACAGCGACTACCGTGCCCGGCAGGCGTTTCGCCGCCATCAGCCCCACCGGACCGCCCATCGAGTGGCCGACGAGAATGACCCGTTTGAGGCCGAGCGCTTTGACCACCGCCTCGACATCGCCAGCCAAACCGCTGACGCTCCAACGCTTCCGGTCCTTGCCTGATTCGCCGTGCCCCGCCTGATCGAGAGCGACGACGCGGTAATCGGCGGCGAATACGTCCACCTGATGCTTCCAATACTCGCGGTCGCCGCACCAGCCGTGCAGGAAGACGAGGGCGGTATCCCCCTTGCCGCGAACCTTGCAGACGATGCTCAGTCCGTCCTCGGCACGGACGATTTTCCTGACCGGCTTGGCGCCCTTCTCGCCACCAATGGCGACAGGGATCAGGAGCGAACTGCAGGCGATCAAGAACAACAGGCCAGCGAGTCGTGCCTTCATAAACAGCTCCAATCGATTTGTAGGTCCGGTTATCCACCGGCAATCGCCCCGATGATCCAGAACGGTTCCGCCCCCGACGCGACGGCGTCGGGCAGTGGGGCGTCCGGGGGCTCGTGCGAAAAATCCTCCGAGCAGGCAAAGAACCGCAGCATCGGGCGGCGCTGGGTGCTGCCGTGGTCGCGGATGGTGCCGCGCAGCATTGGAAAACGGGCCTCAAGTGCGTCCAGGAGCGAACGCTGCGTGACCGGGGCCGCAACCGCGAGTTGCACCTCGGCGGCGACCTGCGCCAGCGTTCGCAGATGGTACGGGAGGATGACGCGGATCATGGCAGTGTCTGCACCTCCACGGACAGCACCGCCGGAAGGTCGCGGACAATGGGCATCCAGTTATCGCCGCCGTTGGGCGAGACATACACCTGCCCGCCGGTGGTGCCGAAATAAATGCCGCACTGGTCGAGCGCATCGACGGACATTGCGTCGCGCAGCACGTTGACGTAGCAGTTGCTTTGCGGCAGACCTTTCGTGAGCGGCTCCCACTCATTGCCGCCGCTACGGCTGCGGTAGACGCGCAGTTTGCCCTCGGGCGGATAGTGCTCCGAGTCACTCTTGATGGGGACGACGTAGATGGTTTCTGGCTCGTGAGCGTGAACCTCGATCGGGAAGCCGAAATCGGTCGGCAAGTTACCGCTAACCTCACGCCAGTTGTCGCCGGCGTCGTCGCTACGCAGTACGTCCCAGTGCTTCTGCATGAACAGCACGTTGGGCCGCGACCGG
>DASPXY010000283.1:0-3667 GCA_035637055.1 Gemmataceae bacterium
CGTTCGTAGGTGGTAATCATGATGGCCCCCACTTGTTGATACGGTTCGGTGGTCAGTAACGCCTGCAGTTGCTGCTTGGCGGCCTCGTCCAGGTCAGCATACGCTTCCAGGCAGGGAAAGGGCCTCAGCCCTCAAGGTGGAGTTCCTTCAACGACTGAGCTGTAAGGAGGTCTGTCAGCAGATGTAACAGCTCCTCGGGGGATAGCGCTTCGACACGCTGCTCTACCTCTGGCGAGAGCGCCCCGAATTTCTTGTGAAGGAGCAGGAGCGCTGCCTTGCGTTCGCCCGCGATCATGCCGCGTTCGTAGGTGGTAATCATGATGGGCCTCACTTGCTGATACGGTTCGGTGGTCAATAACGCTTGTAGCTGTTGCCTGGCGGCCTCGTCCAAATTAGCATAGGCTTCCAGGCACTCCGCCAGCAAGAAGCGGCGGTAGTCATTTTCCTGCGCCTGGGCGATCCGTTTCAAGCCCTCGGCGTAAAGTTCTGCCCGCCGCTCCGCCGGCACGCGCATCAAGGTACTGAGGGCCACGCCCAGCAGATTCTCTCCCAGGGCGTGCATGGCGGCATCGAGCGCGGGCAGGCCGACATAAGCATACTCGAAGCGCAGAATGCGATGCTCCCAGAAGTGCTCCTCATAGGCGTCCCAACCGACCCCTCTAACCCCACCCGCAGGAACAGGCCGATGGGCAGCACCGGCAAGCCCAGGTCGCGTCGCAACTGGACGTAATACTCGAACATGCGTGGCTGCAGGGCGGTGCTGCTCTTGCGTGTCTCGATCTCGACATGCACCAACGCCACCAATTCGGTCATGCCCGCTTGCGGCGGGGGCGCGGCCGCTTTCAGACGCAAGCGGGCGACCAGGTCGAGTTGCCGCTTCTCTCCTTGCGGCGGACCGAGGAATACCTCCTTGTCCAGCCAGTCGATGAAGCTGAAGTCGAAGCGTGCCGCCCACACGGGGAAGAAGCACAGGAAGAACTGCTCGAAGAACTCCTTCAGCAGTACCTTCAACCGTTGGTCGTGATCTTCGCTGTCGGCGCCCAACATCCTCGGCTCCCACTTGCAATGTCTGTCATTAACCAGCCAACTTGTTGCCCGTTGGGGTGGACCGGCCTACTTCGCCTGCGGGATTTGCGCGGCCAGGGAGCAACGGGTAACGCGCCCGCGCCCCGTCCTCGGATCTGTCACGGTCTTGCAGCAGTTGCTGAATCTGGAGCAGCGCCGCCTGGTTGTGCCAGAACGCCCATTCCTGGGCACGAACGGCTTTTTCAAGTTCCTTGTGGATGTCCGCGTGCAGCTTGCGAACCGTCGCGGGTAAGCGAAGGATCTGCAGGGCGGCACGGAGACAGCGGCGCCCACAGGACGAAAGCGACCGGGCCACCCGACGGCATAGCGCCAGACACCTCTTCAGTGGCAGGAGCACGATCTTGCTCACCGAACCCCGCATGGATGAGCAGGCGCTTTTTCGGGTCAACGCGGGCACCTCCGCGAGCCAGTCGGTCGGGATTTGCAGAGATTGAGCCTCCTCAGTCTCGGTAATCAAACGCACCACCTCACACCGGCTGGCGCCTCCCGCCAGTCTCGCCGTGTAGTGGGCCACTTCTCCCCGCATCGGCTCGCGGTTGAACAGAAGTCGATGCAGTTCCGCAACGAATGCCTTAGGGGAGAGATGCCACAACTTGCTGGCCGCAGCTGCGTAATCGATGGCGGAACAGGTGGGGTCGAGGAGCTTCGCCGCGGCGTCGCGCGCCTGCGCCGGTCCCAGGCCCGCCTCGTTGCTCAGCAAGATAGCCAACTCCGTGATCATTCCTGCCTGCGGCCCTCCCGAAAGGGGCTCATGCCGGACAATGCGGTGCTCGTATTCCTCCAGTGTTTCGGTCACGCTCTGCTCGACGGGATGTTCGCTGCACGCCGCGGTCGCGAAGCGTTGGTCCAGCCCGCACACCAGCCCGGAGCCATCCCCAGGCGCAGTGACCACCAGATCCACGGGACGGCCCTGATGAATGCGGCAAACCTCGTGGTAGAAGGCGAGCGCCTGTCGCACCGGCGCCGTGATCGCCAACGATCTCAGGCCGGGCACACAGCGGTCGTTCTCGGCGAGGCGGTGAACCCAGACACCAGCCTCGAAGTCCACCCGGTTGATGTCGGGCGAACGAGTGACGACATGCACTTCGTGGCCACGGGCGGCCACCGCCGTCAGGGCGCCGGGGATTTCCGGTGCAGGTGCGCCCGCGAGGAAACAGAAGGTTCGCCGTGGCCCCGCAGGGGAGAGTACCGGGAACGGCCGGAACTTCGCTCGCTCCGGCGGAGGAATGTCCCGGCAGCGGCGTGGCTGGAGGAAGCCGCGCGACAACCCGGTCTCGATCGCCAGCCTGAGCCGGTGGAGGAAAAACTCATGTTGCGCGGCGCTGAGTTCCCCATGATGCGCGCGGAAGGAGGCGTCGGCCTTCATGTGCTCGACAACGGGACGAATACCATCAAGGACCGCGCCGACGGATCGCGTTTGCCTGCCATTTTGCAGCGCGAAGTAAAACAGGTTCTTGACGACGGCAAACGGATCCAGCACGAGCCGCTTCTCGTTGCGCCGGTTGCTCGGCAGGCACTTGTGATGCACCGCCGCGTTGGCGAGCGCCCGGATCGCAAAGCCCAGGTCGATGACGCGCATGCACACTTCCGTCTCGTCGAGGTAGTATTCGATCTCTTCGTCAAAACCCCCAATTTGGACGAGACAATCCCTCCGGAAACTCGCATTGGTGCCCAGGAGGCCGAGAAACGGGTCGGCGCCAGGCCGCGTGTACTGCTCGACAAACCCAACCGGCCGCCCGCAGCCAATGCCGAGGCGATTGTAGACGGTCGCCTCGTACTGCAGGCGGAACCCGGTGTGGTCGTAGACGATGCCGCCGGCGCCGCCGACGCGCGGATCCTCGTAAGCCGTCAGGAGATCGTCCAGCCAGGAAGGCTCGGGAATGGCGTCGTCATCGATGAAGGCCACGATCTCACCACTGGCCTCCGCAATACCGACATTTCTCGATCTGGAAAGGTGAACTTCGGGACACGATGCGACGCGGATGGAAGTGGCGAACTCGGCGAGGACGGCGTCCGTGTCGTCCGCCGAAGGGCCGTTCACGACGATCACCTCGAAGTTCCTGCACGTCTGGTGGCGGAGGGACGCAAGCGTTTGACGCAGGCTCGCGGCGCGGTTGTAGGTGTTGATGACGACACTGATCCGCATCCTTGCGTCTCCTTTCGCCAACCCCTCCCCCCAACCCCCTCCCCGCAACGGAGAGGGGGAGCAAGCCAGACATCTTTTCTTCTCCCCCTCTCCGTTGCGGGGAGGGGGTTGGGGGGAGGGGTTTCACCCTCAACTCGCCAACCGTTCTTCGCCCGAAGGTGGGAAGGCAGGAGGTAGTTTCGGACGGGCCGACTCGGAAATGCCCGGGCCGACTCGTGGACGTCCCTGCCCGCGCGTGACGAGTTCATTCAGCCTGGCAACGGCAGTTCTCTGGCCGATCAGTAAATCATCCACGCCGGATCGGATATCGCGGACTTCCTCCGCCAGCCGCGACATGGTTCGCGGCAGCAATAACAGGCGTTTCGCGTAACTGCAGCCTTTCCGCACGAGCGGCACCCGTGCCAGGATTCGCTCCGCCAGGCGGACAAGCCCTTT
>DASPXY010000284.1:0-10416 GCA_035637055.1 Gemmataceae bacterium
ATAAGTGCGCCGCACCTTGGGATGACCCCAGACGTACACGTCGAACACCTTCTGATCCTGGTGGACCTCCGCCACCTTGGTGCCGCCGATCAGGGTGGTCAGGGCGCCCGCCACGTCCTCCCGAGTCAGACCGTACCGGCCGCAGCGATACTCATCGACCTTGACCTCGATCTGGGGAATCAGTACCTGCGGCTCGACCTTCAAATCGGCAACGCCTGCCACGGGGGTGCCGTCGGGGCCGCCCTTCTCGATGACGCTCTTGATCCGCTGCGCTTCCTGGCGCAGCCCGTCCAGTTCGGGACCGTAGATGCGCATCACGATCGTCGCCCCGGTGCCCGTCAGCACTTCCTTGATGCGCTCCTGCAGGTACGTCAGCAGGTCGTGCTGGAACCCGGGATGGCGGGCCATCACCTCCTCGACCTTCCGCCGCGCCGCGTCGTAGTCGCCCTTGAAATTGCCGAAGCTCACCCACAATTCGGAGAAATTCGGTCCGTAAACTTCCTCACCAACCTCCGCCCGGGCGATGTGCGAGCCGAACGCCTTGACTGCCGTGAATCCGTGGCCCATTTCCTCACTGACTTTACAGATGTCCTTTCGCATCACGTCGATGCTCGTGCCGGGCTTGGCGACCCAGTGCATCAGGAAATCAGTCTCCTGGAACTGCGGCAGGTATTCCTCCTTGAGCCGCGGGTAGAGCACCGCGGCGGCTGCGCCCAGGACGACGAGCAGACCAATCGCCAGCCAGCCGCGATTAAGAGCCAATGGCAGGAAACGCCGATAGCCTGCCCGGAGGACATGCACGAGCGGCGGTTCGCCGCTGCGCTCCAGCGCCCGCGGCAACATCATGTAGCACAGCGCCGGCGTGATGACCAGGGCCACGCCCAGCGACGCCATCACCGCCAGGATGTACGCCAGCGCCAGCGGTTGGAAGAACGCCCCGGCCACACCACCGAGAAAGAAGATCGGCAAACACACAAACACCACGATAAAGCTGGCATACACGACGGCGCTGCGCACCTCCAGCGAGGCGTCGAGCACCACGCGGAACGCCGACCGCGGATGGCCGAGTGCGTGGTTTTCCCGCAGCCGCCGCACAATGTTCTCGACGTCGATGATCGCGTCGTCCACCACTTCGCCGATGGCGATGGCGAGTCCCGCCAGCACCATCGTGTTAATAGTCACTCCCAAACGGCTTAATATCAGCAGGGCCGTGACGATGGATAAGGGAATCGCCGTCAGGCTGATGGCGGCGGTGCGCCACTCGAACAGGAACGCCAGCAGGATCAGCGCGACCAGCACACAGCCAATAATCATGGCGACCGTCAGGTTGTCCAGCGCCTGCTCGATGAAGGTGGCGGGGCGGAAGATGCAGATATTGTCCTCGGCTTCGGTTTGCGGCCGGAGCGGATCGGGCGTGATCTCGACACCCGGCAGGCCCGGCGCCAGCCTGGCAAGAACCTTCTCCACGTCGCGCGTGACCTTCAGCGTGTTGGCCCACGGAAACTTCTCGACGACGACAAACAGGCCCGGCCGGTCGTTGATGACGCCTTCACCGATGTCCTGCGGCTTGCCGGTGGTCAGCTTCGCCACCTGACCGAGATAGACGGGTTGCCCCTTGACGTGGGCGACGACGGTCTGCGCCAGATCGATCGGGCGGTCGATCGTGGTGACGTAGTTGACGCCGAGCTGCTGGTTCGGGGTGACGTGGTAACCCGCGGCCCCGTAGACCACCGACTTGCGCAGAGCCGTTTTCACCTGTTCCAGAGTCACGCCGTGGTCGCGCAGGTCGCGCGGCTTGACGTAGACGTGGTAACGCTTGTCGTAATGGCCGTAGGTGGAGATATTGGCAACGCCTTCCACGCGGAGCAGCGCCGGCGTGATCACCCAGCGATTGAGCACCGACACGTCGATCTGGGAGAGTTCCTTTTCGCCGGGCTTGAGCTTGTCCTTCGGTTTGGGCGTCAGGCCGATGTGCAAAACGCGACTGGTGGAGGACAGCGGCGGCATGACCTGGGGCGCCCTGGCCTGTTGCGGGAGCGTGGCCCTGGCCAGGGCGATGCGCTCCGCGACCATTTGCCGCGCCACGAACAGGTCCGTGCCGGGCTGGAACAGCATCACGACCGACGACAGCCCCTGCACCGACTTGGAGCGCAACGTCGTCATGTGCGGAATGCCGTTGACGGCGTTCTCCAGCGGGATGCTGACGAGGCTCTCGACGGCCTCGCTGGACATGCCGGGCGCTTCGGTCTGCACCTCGACGCGCGGCGGCGCGAACTCGGGGAAGACGTCCAGCGGCGAGCGCATGGTGGACAGGACGCCGAAGACGATCAGGGCAACGGCGCCGATGAGGACGACGAAGCGATAGCGCAGCGAGGTCTTGACGAGGCTTCGGAGCATTGGGGTGTCCTCGGGCGCGTTCTGCTTTCCCGCTTGCGGGTTAGCAAGGAGCGCTAAACCGCAAGCGGGAAAAACCAAGCCGGCTTACGGGTTGACGGGGTTGACGGGCGTCTTGTGGAATTCGCGACTGAACAGCAGCGCGGCGCCTTCGGTGACGACGAACTCACCCGCTTTGAGCGCCGGTTCGCGCTCCCCGAGTTGGTTGACGTTGCGGATCACCACGCCCTGATCGATCGTTGGCCCCAATTCGACGCGGCGCCGCTCGTAGCGGTGGAACTTCGTCTCCTTCTTGTCCTCGACATAGACCCAGGCACCGCCGTGGGCGTCGTAGATGATCGCGCTGGGGGGCACCACGCTTTCGGCACGCTGCCGGCCGACCGGGACGAGGACGGTAACCATCTGATCCTTGGCGAAGAAGACGTCGCCCTGCTTCGGCGGCTGGAGTTCGTAGATCATGTCCGCGGTGTGGCGGGCCGTATCGACCTGCGGCACCAGGGCGACGGGTTTGGCCGTGAAGCTGAAACGCTCGTTGCCCTTACCCTCGCCGCCTTCCCCATTGCGGCGCGTGATCTGGACACCACGGGCACGATCGACGTAGGGCAGGTCGCTCTCGGGCACCTGAACGCGGATCCAGAGAGTAGAAAGATCGGCAATAGTGACGAGAGGGGCCGCCGAGGGGACATATTGCCCCGGGCTGACGGAAACGGTAAGCACCGTTCCGCGGCGCGGGGCGATGATCGGCACGTCGGGGTTCTTGAAGCGTTCGAGCTTGTCTTTGGCGACGCTCAGATCTTCCTCGGCATGCTGGAGTTTCTTCTCGGCCAAATCGACATCATGCTGTTGTTTGATCTTTTGGGCGAAGAGGTCGAGGGTGCGCTTGCGTTCGACCTTCGCGAGCTTCACGTCAGCCTCTGCTTTTTTCAGCTCGCCCTCGACGCCGCGCTTCAACATGGCAAACTGCAGGGCTTCCAGGGGCGTGAGCACCGGTTGCATGGTAAACAGTTCCTGTCCCGCAGTGGCGGTGCGCCCGGCGATGGGCAAGGCGGTATCGGTTTTGGACGGCAGGCGGACGTAGCCGGCGACCGGGGCAGTGATGGTCACCTCGTTGCCCTGCGGCGCCATGATCCAGCCCGTCAGCTGCAGACGCTCCTGAACCTCTCCGACCCAGGGGAGGGGAACCTTCTCGCCCTTCGCCTGGACGGCTTCGCTCTTGATCTTGAGCGCCGCAGCATCAACCTTGGAGAGGGTCGTAAAGGCGAGTTCGCCCTCGACCTTTGGCTTCTCGGGAGCACGGCCTGCCGGCGGAGGTGGTGTCTGGCTGCAGCCCGTGAGGAGAGCGGCGACCAGGCAGCAACCGGCGAAGCGACGGCGTGAAGCGAGCGCAGCGAGCATGGGAGACTCCGTCAAGGTGAGCGAGCGCCACCGATGATTGTGGCGCGAATGAGCGAGCCCTGCAATGTGAAAGGGGCTTTCCTGAAGGGGAATTTAGAGAAAGTGTGCCGGTGGGATCGGAACGGCAGGCGGCACTCAACCGAGGATGCGATCCCAGCGAGCCTTGTGGTAGGCGACCTTCTGAGCGGCGGTCATCGTGCGGAAATCGGGCTCGTCGTTGACGACAGGCACGGCGGTTTCCTGCTTCTTCTCGCCGTTGGAGGACACCGGCAGGCTGACGGCCACCCCGTTGCCGCCGTAGTTCATCACGTTGGTCTGTAGTCGCAGGTCGTCTTCGAGTGTACGGTGCGGCCTGATGCCGAGTTGCTGCAGGACACCGTGATAGGCACGCACCGCCTCCTCGGCCGTGATCTCGCCGTCGGCGATGTAGCGGAGAAAGCGGATAAAAGCGAGCTGGTTTTCCGCGTTGTTAATCTTGCGGCCGAAGAGGGCGACACGGGCGCCGTATTTCTTCGCCTCGCTGAGCAGTTTGAAGGCGTCGTAGGTGGTGCCCGCCGAGCCGCCAAGCACACCGACGATCAGGTGCGGGTCGTAGCGGACCAGTTCCTCCATCGCCTTCGGGCCGTGATAGACCATTTTCAGGAACAGCGGCCGTCCGGCAGACGTGACGCCGCCGAGAGTGCGCACGATCACGTCGTTGATGAACTCGGGCAACTTGCTCGTCTCGACTGCTTCCGGAGTATTGGGGTCGAAAACCTCCAGAAAGTGATTAAAGCCCTTGCGCTCGGCTTCGAGGCGAAACGCCTTGTACTGCTCCAGGGCCTCGCGGTCGAGGACGCTGTCGTTGCTGAAGGTGATGCTGTACAAACCGAGGTTCACGCCACGCGAGCGCTCGTCCGGAGTGCAGTCGAGGTGGCCGCACTGAATGTGATCGAGCGTCGCGGTGCGGAACGGCAGCGACGGCTGACTCGGCGACTTGCCGCCGCGGAAAATGTGGATGTCGGTGGTGTCGTTAGCGCGGGCGGCCGGCGTGACGGGACTATCGTCGAACAGGCGTTTGTGGAGCGTCAACACCTCGCTGGTGCTGGCGGACATGAGCATGATATCGACGAGCTTCTGTTCGACGATCTGCTCGATGAGGTCGCGGAATTCCTGCAGGGTGCGGTAGCGCAGTTCGCCGCTGTGGGCTTCGGGCGAGCGGCCTGGGGCGCCGATGGCGAGGGCCATGTCGGCGTCCTTGGCGTCGGCGAGGATGAAGTCCTTGCAGCCGTGCGGGTCGGCGTGGATGCGGGCCAACTTGATGTCAAGTGCCTTGGCGACCATGGAAAACCTCTAGCGCTTGCGGTTGGGGGGACGGTTGTCCTTGCGGTCTGCCGCGGTGCCGAGACCCAACTGCCGATCGACCTCTTCGAGAGAAACGCAGTCCGTTTCTTTGCCCCGTTCGTCCAGGAACTTCATCAGCTTCTTGTTGCGGCGCTGGGCTTCGATCTCCTCACCGAAGTCATCGACAGCGCTGAGCACGAACCGGGTGCCATCTTGCGCCTGAAGCAGCACATCTTCGTTCCGCGCCTCCTCGAGCAGCGCGTTAATAGCCCGCGAGTTTTTCGGAACCACAACCGTTCTCATAGTTTGAATTCCTTCCCGTGAATGAAGAGCTTGTTACCTTCCTTGTATCCTATAGCAACAACCTTTACCCATTCCTCGGTTTCGTCCACGTCATAAAACACGCGATACTCAGCGACGTGCAACTCCCACTCCGCCAGTTCATTGGGCCGGAGCTGCTTGCGATTGCGGGTTTCCTGGAGCGGTTGAGCCGTCAGCTGCTCGGCAATGGCATCGCGAAGGCGCCGCTGGTCGAATTTGCGCAATTCACCCAGTTCGGCCACTGCCGATTTCGTGAAGAGGATCGCAAATGCCATGACAGTCCCCTCACGAGAGTTGCCTGCGAGGATCAACGCTTGACCGGCTGCCATGCGGCTCGCGGGATTGCCCGGCCGTTTGCCGTTGTAGCCGAGGCCGAGGAGGCTGGCGAGGTAGCCGGCTCTGCGGGTTTGCCCATGCCGACGCGATGTTCGACCTGCTGGATCGTCTCGCGCAGCACCCGCGCCGACTGCTGGAGGCCGACGCGCTCCTTCTGCGTCAGCGCCAGTTCGACGTGTTGCCGGGCTCCGCCGCACCCAACGACGGTTGGCACCGACAGACACACGTCGCGGATGCCATAGGCGCCGAGTTGCAGCGTACTGACGGGCAGAACACGGCGGCTGTCGAGGGCGATGGCGTGGATCACTTCGCGGATCGACAGGCCGACCGCGAAGCCGGCGCCGCCCTTCATCTTGATCACGCGCGCGCCGGAGGTCTTCGTCTCCTCGAACACTTCCTTCTGCATCTGCGGCGTGAAGCCAGGCCACTGCTCCAGCGGCAGACCGGCGATGGTGGCACTCGACCAGATGGGCACCATGCTGTCGCCGTGTTCGCCGAGGATCAGGGCGTTGACCTGCGTGGCGGGCACCTGCAACCGCCGCGCGAGGTGGCTGCGGAAGCGGGCCGTGTCGAGTTGCGTCCCCAGCCCGAGGACGCGCTGCCACGGCAGGCCGCAGCGCTGTACCGCGAGGTAGGTCAGTACATCGACCGGATTACTGACGATAAGCAGATAGGCATTGTCCTTGATGCCGACCTGCTTGATCTGATCGAGAATGCCGGCGAAGAGATCGACGTTGCGATTGATCAGGTCGAGGCGGCTTTCGTCGGGCTTGCGGCGCAGGCCGGCGGTGATGACGACGACATTGCTGGAGGCGATCTCGTCCATGCCGCCGGCGCTGATGCGCTGATCGGCGACGAGGCTGGCGCCGTGGAGTAGGTCGGTCGCCTGGCCCTCGGCGAGATCCTTGTTGGCGTCGATGAGGCAAATGCTGCTGACGATGCCGCCGCACTGCAGCGCGAACGCGGTCGAACTGCCGACCAGCCCGCCGCCGCCGATGATGCTGACCTTCATGTGGCTCCCGACCAGTTACTTGGTCCAATCCTCGACTTGCAGCCCCGGCACTTGCTCGAAGTCCCGAAGGTTGCGGGAGATTAGCAGTACATTCTGCGAAAGCGCAATCGCCGCGATCTTCAAATCCATCGTCTTGAGTCGTGGCAGCTGTTTCTTGAGCCGCACAAATTCGACTGCTGCCCGTTCATCGAAATCGAGGATGAGCAGCCGACGATAGATGTCCAGAAAACGCCGGAGCTTGGCATACGCCTTCACTTGCTCGGCCACTTTTTTCTTGCTGGCCAGATGAGACATCCAGCCGCGCATCTGCTCCTCGAAGCTGATGATGGTCGTCCTCACCTGATCGACGGGAAGCATAGCCAGGCGGTCCTTCAGGCGCTGGGCTTCCGGGCTGGCGCTCCACTCCAACAGGGTCATGACGTCCGTATCAAGAATTACCATGAGGCTTGGTCCGTTTGGGCTTCTTTTTCGGGCGTGTGGAGTCCCGATATCGGCGACCGTGCTTCATGGCCTGCTCGAAGTCCGGGTCGTTCAGGAAGGCGCCGACCATCGCCTGCCACCCGACTCTGTCCGGTTGTTGCTCAATGATTTGTCTCAGCAGTTTCACCTCTGCCTCGATGGCGGCGAGCCGATCTTCCAGGCTACCTGTGGCCATGACAATCCTCCTGTGCTGAATCTAGTCGGATTATATCATCCCACTCCCGCCAGCGCCGCCATCACCTGATCGGTGATCGTCTTTACCAACTTGTCCATGTCCGGCGCCGCCGCGATGTGTCCATTGCTGCTCGCCTTGCCGCTGGCCGTTTCGCACTTGCAGGCCGTCTCCTCGACCTCTTCGTAGCCGCGGCCGAAGGCGTTGTTCGCGCACAGGTCGCAGTCCTCGCCGCGGTGGAAGCGGATGTCGTCGTAGCCCAAGCGTTTCTTGAGATCGAGTAACTCCTTTGTCTGCCCCTGGTTGAAGTAACGCACCGGGCCGAGCTGCTGGGCGAGGATCAGAATCTTACAATAGGCGTCGATAATCTCGCTATTCCAGTACGCTTTCTCCAGATCGGGGCCGAACGTAACGGTGCCGTGGTTGGCGAGGATGATCGTGTTGCTCGACTTGAGGTGCGGCACGATGGTCTCGGCGAACTTCTGGTTGCCCGGCGTTTCATAGATCGCTGTCGGCACCTCGCCGAGGAAAACCTCCACCTCGGGCAGGATACAATTGGGGACCGGCACACCCGCGACGGCGAAGGCGGTGGCGTGCGGCGGATGGCAGTGGACGACCGCCTGCACATCCGGCCGGTTCTTGTAGACCGCCAGGTGCAGCAAAATCTCGCTGCTGCGTTTCCGCGTGCCGGCGAGCTGCTTGCCCTCGTAGTCCACCTTGCAGATGTCCTCTGGCTTCATGAAGCCCTTGGAAATCATGGTCGGCGAGCACATGATTTCCCTGTCGTTGAGGCGGACGGAGATGTTCCCGTCGTTGGCGGCAGCGAAGCCCTTCGCATAGACGCGCCGACCGATCTCGCAAATCTGTTCCTTCACCTTGAATTCGTTCATGACGATTTCACACTCACTTGATCGAGGATACATGCACAATACGCATCGATCGGCTTCTTCTGCGGGTGGAACGGGGCGGCAGCCTCGCCGCCCTCACTGAAACCGATGCGGCTGCCATTGCCGGCGCCAAGCTCGTCGTAAATCACCAGGTCTTCGCCGTCCGGCGGCCCATCCTGCCGCAGCGCCTTGAGGCTGAATGGCACGCCGATCACCCAGCGAAACCCACTGACGCTCGGGTGCATCCGCGACAGCGTCACGGTGCCGATCACCTCAGCGATGCGCATGACCGTCCAACTCCTGCAAGGTACAGGCAATGCCAGCGGGGCACGCCTGACCGGCGACACAAAGGATGCGCAAAATCTGCCGAATCTCGAAGAACGTCCGCCCCGGCATCTCCACCGCGACGAGGTTCGGACCGATAGTCAACACGGCACGTCCCGCCTGCGCCACGGTCGTCACGGCGACGCCGCGCAGCCCGGCGACCTTGTTCGCCACACAGCAGACCAACCCCGGATCCTGGCAGAACACCACGCCGCCCTGACACGCACCGCTCGCCACACACTCCGCCACCGCCTTCGCCCATCGGCAACTCGAAGCCGACTCTGCAGGTGGCAATTCTCTCCAATAGAAGCCTTCACGCTCGACGGCCTGCACGGCGCTCTTGACCAGGGGATGCGGGCGATCCTGAGCGTAACCCCAGGTCGCTCGGGTTGTTTTCGCCGCCTCGGGGGCCTGGCGGCGAATCTGCACTCCCCGGTCCCGCAACTGCTCCAGGGCGAGCGGGGTGATGACGGCGGCAGGTTCGACGAGCAATTCGCGGTGACCGTTCAGCGAGCGGTGCAGGTCGTCCGCGGCGACGACACGCCCCGACCAGCGCAGCACGTGCTCGCCGGGGCCGTCCTCTCGCGGTTGACCGTTGCCGTTCATCGGTCGCAAATCCCCATCACAAACCAGCGCACCGGCGATGCCTTTACCCCAACCATCGCTCGCGCCTCGGCGCCGTCGTTGCACAGGAGCACGCGGTCGTCTCTGCCGGCACCGACGGAATCGATGGCCAGCAGTGGCTCGCCGTCCTCGCGGCCGTCGGCGGTCAGCAGTTGCACGACCAGCAACCGCCAACCATTCAGGCTGGCGTGCTTCACCGTCGAGACCGCATGACCAACGACATGCCCGATTTGCATGAGATTCCCGCCTGACGAGCGGCGGGGTTTATCCCCGCCGTCTACGCTCCCAAACGGCGGGGATAAACCCCGCCGCTCGTTGGTGGATTACAACACGCGCATGCCGCCCGCCGCGGTCGTGGTCCGTCGCTGCCGCGTGAACGTCAGTGGCGTGGTCACGCCCTCGCCCGTCGGCGTCGCAATGCTGAAACTCAAGTACCCCTCCCCCCCGCTGCCCAGCGCCGCCATGCTCGGTCCGTTCTGCACGAACAGGCTCGTGTCCAGTTCCCGACCCATCCGCGTGATCGTTTCGAGGTTCCGCGAATGAATGATCGCCGTGTGCTTGAAGCCGTGCTCGTACTTCTTCGCGAGGGCGATGGCCGTGTCCACGTCGGGCACGCGCACGAACGGCACGAACGGCATCATCTGCTCGATCTCGACAAAAGGATGCGCCTCGTCCGTCTCGCCGAACACCACTTCGGTGTCCGCCGGCACCTTCACGCCGGCACGCTCGGCCAGCACGGTCGCGTCCTGGCCGAGGAGATCCTTGTTGACGATGAGCTTGTTCTTGTCGCCCTCGGCAGGCACGAACGCCACCTTCGTCAGCGCCTCGACCTGACCACGGTCAAGGCGATAACCCTTCGCACGCTTCATCGCATCGAGCAATTCATCGAAGATGGACGCGACGGCAAAAACCTCCTTTTCGCCGATGCAAAGAAGGTTATTGTCATAGGCAGCACCGGCGACGATCGAGCGGGCGGCCAGGTCCAGATCGGCGGTTTCATCGACGACGACGGGCGGGTTGCCGGGACCGGCGACGATGGCGCGCTTGGGGCTGCGGAGGGCGGCGCGGCCAACGGCGGGGCCACCGGTCACGCACAGCAGCCGCACGTCACGGTGATCAAAGATCGCCTGGGCGGACTCCAGCGTCGG
>DASPXY010000285.1:0-2285 GCA_035637055.1 Gemmataceae bacterium
AGCCTTGACAATGGCGTTGATTTGATCGTCCTGGATGCCCCAGGCGAGCAGGCGGGCGCGGGCAGTCTGCTCCAGGCTGCGGTTGTTGGCGGTCCGGGCGTCGAGGAGGTTCTGCACCGTCACGATCAGGTCGGGGTTGTACAGCTCCGCGAGCGGGTCGCCCTGGCGGACCATCTGGCCGGTGAAGTTGACGTGGAGCTTGTCGATGCGACTCTTGCCGATCAGGCGCGCGGTGATTCTTGCCAATTTGCGCTCGTCAAACTCTATAAGGCCGACCGTCCGGATCGCGCGCGTCAGCGCCTGCGGCACGATCTTCGCCGTCTGGATGCCGGCGAGGGCGATACGGTAAGGCGACAGCTGCACGCGGCTGACGACGCCGGGGGGCAGCGGTTCCTCCTCGCCGGCCTCGCCCTTCTTGCGCTTCGACAGGGGCATGCCGCAAATGGGGCACTTGTCGGGCTGCTCGCGGATGATGGTCGGGTGCATGGGGCACCAGAACTCCAGGCCGGCGCCGGCGGCGCTTTGTTCAGAAGCGGGCCGCCGCCACCTGTCGTAAATGGCCTGAAGCGTATCCCAGTAGGCGATGACTCCACCGACGGCGGCCAGCACGGCGATGAAACGCAGCCGCGCCGTCTTGACGAACAGCCAGAACTTCAGCCACCACCAGAACTTTCCCCACGGGCCGAGCCCCGGCGGTGCTTGCAGACCTTCTTCCCTCTCGGGAACGTGGCTGTCGTGGCGCGGTTCGTTGGCTGACGGCCCCTGCGGGCCGATAATGTGCTGGGTCATAAAGCCCTCCTCGCGTTCGTGGGTTCAGGAAGACGCAACGCCTCGGAGTCAGAGCCCGAGCGCCAGCGAGGGGTAGCGGACTCCCTCCCTGACGCGCTCGGGCTCTGACCCTGGAACTGTGCGGAGGAGTGCGGCAGAAGGCGCACACCGGCCGCATCGCTGGTCCGCGGCAGTGGAAGGCCGTCTCAAATAACGAAGTGCTGGAGGGTAACGATCAGATCGGTCGGGGGCGGGACGTGAGAAGTCAACCAGGGCACCAGGACAGACGCGGCGCACGGGGAGGACGTAGAGCCCACGTCGAGAGGGACGGAGGCGAGCAGTTCAAGGATTGGGCTTGCCTTGGTCTGGGTGACCGCAGCGGAGAAGCCATCGGCGAGGATCAGTTCCCGGGCGCACGACGACTGCGTCAACTCCGCTGTGCCGGTCTGGTGTACTTGCGATCCTGGAGGGGCCTTGCCGGAGTCGTCCTCGCGCGGCGCGGGCTTGCTGGACTCGGAATCCGAGCCTCCACCCTGGCAGCAGTCGCGGTGGCCGTCGTGCTCGCCTGGCTCCCCGACGCAGCAGGAGCCGCAGCAGCAACCGGTCCCATTCGCGTCCGGTGGTGCGGATTGACGCTGGCGACCGGGACAGACGCACTCGAAGCGCGGCAGGCCCGCAAGGAGCGTTGAGGCCGCCGTCAGCCACACCAGTGCAACCAGGGCTGTCCTGCGTACGAGAAGTTTCATGGCACTGGATGTATTATGCACGGTTCGTCCAGGGCAAGCCAGCGCATTTTCTTCAACCGTGGTCGAGTGCAGGAACAGCGGACATCTTGTTCGTAGTCCCGCCTTCAGGCGGAACACGCGATGCCGCCTCAAGGCGGGACTACGAACAAGACGTCCCTTGTCCCTGCACTCGCCTGCGCCGGCGCCTTACGGACAACGGCGAACGACACGATACAATGACGGGCGGTGTCGGGATCGGCTAGCCGATCACAAACCGTCCCCTGCCTTCTTGCTTCTCATTGCCGTCTTTTGGGAGAAAGTAGACCCATGACAACGACTTCGCGGGTCAGCCGCCGCACGGCGCTCCGCGGCCTGGCCGCTGCCGGCCTGGCCGCCCCGTTCGTGTTCCGGGCTTATGCGCATGGCGCCCCGAACGAGACGCTCAATCACGCCAGTTTCGGCGCCAACGGCATGGCCCTTGCCGACATCGGCTCGCTGACCGCCAGCAAGCACGTCCAGCTCGTCGCGGTCGCTGACGTGGACATGGAACGGACGGCCGCAGTCCGCAAACGGTTCCCCAAGGCAAGGATTTATCAGGACTGGCGCGAATTGCTCGACAAGGAGAAGGGCCTGAACTCCGTCAATGTCTCGACGCCCGACCACATGCACGCGCCGATCACGATGCGCGCCATGCAGCAGGGGTTGCACGTCTACACGCAGAAGCCGCTGACGCAGACGATCTATGAAGCGCGGCAGCTCACGCGCACGGCACGCGACCGCAAAATCGTCTCG
>DASPXY010000286.1:0-13437 GCA_035637055.1 Gemmataceae bacterium
TCCTTGGAATCGGCACCTTTAGGATTATTCGTATCTTTTACTTGTTGATCAACCGCTGCCTGACCCTGGTTGGTGCGCGACTGTTCGTCGAAGTGCTTCCAGAGGAAATACCCGCCGACGCCGAGCCCGCCGAGCAGCAGGGCGGCGAGAATGCCCAGGAAGAACATCTTTCCGCCGGAACGCCCTGGAGTCTGCCGTCGGCGGATGATCGGCTCGGAGGAGCGTTTTGGGGTCGTTGGCGGCACGCTCTTGGGGGATGCCGGTTGCCGCGGCGCAGGAGCCGGGGGCGACGGTTTGCGCACCTGTCCCTGGGTGGGAGCGGGTTTCTCGGGCGGTTGTGGGGCGGAGGGCGCCGGCACGGTAAATGGGGTCTGGCATCTTGGGCAGGCGACGCGGCGGCCAGTGGAATTGTCCGGGACCGCCATACGCTGCTTGCACTGCGGACAGACCACAGGGAAAGGCATTGGAACCTCCGAGCGGGCAGAAAAAGAACGGGACGTTGCACATCAGCGCAACCGTCGCGGCGAACCGTCAACCACACCACAAGGAACTATTGTAACGGCCGCGGGGCAGCGTGGGAACAAGCTCGCAGGGAGGACGGCGGGGATAAACCCCGCCGCTCGTTCCTGCTCTGACGAGCCGCCGGGTTTATCCCGGCGGTCTTCTCCGCTGGCTCTTACCGACAGAGACACCTTTCACACGCCGCCGAACCCCGCTCGCGTCCCCGCGTCTGCTATTTCGGCAGATTCCAGGTGAACGCCGTCGTCTCTTCCTGGTACGCCATCTGGCCGAAGTCCGCAGCCAATTTCTTGCCGAAAAACACATGGTCCGCATAGTTCAGGAGATCCTCGGTGCTCGGCGTGTGGCCGACGGGACGGTAGCGGAAGCTGATCTTGTCCTCGGCCTTCAGGAAGCGGTACACCTTCCGGGCCGCCAGGTTCGACAGCTGTGCGCCTTCCGGGTTGATCCAGATGTCCTTGGTGCCCTCGGTGTTCATCAACGCGCGCGGCGCCACCAGGGCAACGAGCAGGTGTTGATCGACCGGCAAGCGGTCCACCTTGCCGATGAACTGCTTGAAGTCGGGCCGGAACCACTGCGGGAAGTTGGTCGCGACGTTCTGCAGCGTTTCGGTCTTGCCGTTCCGCTCGGCAAAAGTGGCGACGAAGCGGTAGGGCGGCAACCCGCCGGTGCCGGAATGGCTGGGGACCGTCAGGGCGATGCGCTCGTCGAACGCCCCGGCCACGAGGACGGCCTTGCCATAACGCGAATGACCGGTGATGAACACCTTGGTGACATCCACCTCGGGGACGGCGTTCGCCAGCGCGTCGATCACCCGCGACATGCCCCATGCCCAGCCCATCAGCGTGCCCGTGTCGATCTGGTCGCCGAACAAGGTGTAGATGCCGCCCTTCTTGCCGCCTTTGCTGTCGGCCGCGACGGCATTCCAGCTAAACTCCGCGACGGCGTAGCCCCGGTCGGTGTACGTCTTGAACCGCTGGCCGGGTGTGACGCCCTTCTTGCCGAACAGTGGTAGGCTCTGGATCAGGACCGGAACCTTGTCCTTGGCGACCGACGGCAGAGCAACCGTCACTTTCAGCGTGAAGGTTTTGCCCTCGTGTTCCAGGATCACGTCGAGGCCCTGAGTAACGACCTTGTTCGCTTCGTCGGTCACCTTCTCGCCTTTCTTGACCGTCATCTTCTGCGGCCGGGGCGGCATGTGGCCGTACATGTAGTCCTCGAACAGGCGCTTCACCTCGACGCGGCGACGCTCCCAATCCTTGGCAGTGCGCACGGGTGATCCATCGGCGAAGAGAAACGGATTCGGAAGCTCCTTGATCTCCGGCAATTCACTCGCCGGCCGCGGCTTCCGCACCTCCTGAACTGCGCCTGGTAGGACGCAGACGACCACGCCGAGCATGAAGATCGCGACCACGTGAACCGTACGCATGAAGAGCCCTCCCGTTGCGATATGCGTCGCCCGAAGGCGGTTACCGTCTCACCTGGTGTTACCAGTGGTGCCAGGTTTGGTTCGTAGTTCCGCCTTCAGGCGGTGAAGCGTCGAGCCGCCTGAAGGCGGACCTACGAACAACATCTCACTTCCCCTGCACCAGCGATGGGCGTGCGGCCCTGGAAAACTGGTGCGATTGTCGTCCAGCGTGCCAACCGCCGCAAGAGGTTGCCGTACAAAAAGTGCCAGGGGATGCCGGGTGTTTTTCGAGCGGCGCGGCGGCGGTTTGTGACCTACACTTCGATAGCCCGTCCATGGCGCCCCGTCCGCCCCGTGCTCCGGAGACCTGAACAATGGCCGTCGCTACCTTTGTGCCCGCTGCGGATCTCCTTGGCATCCTGCGGAGCTACAAGCTCCTCGGGACCGACCAACTCCGCGCCTGCAACGATTTCCTGCGGGACCACCCGGACGCCAGTCCCGACGACCTGGTGCAATTCGCCCTCAGCGAGAACCTGCTGACGCGCTTTCAGGCCGACCTCGTCCTCAGCGGCAACGCCCAGGCCCTTGTGCTGCCGCCGTTCGTCCTGCTGGACAATGGCGGCCACAGCGACGGCGGCCAGGTCTACCGCGCCCGCGGTCAGGATGACGACAACCTCTACGTCCTCAAGATCCTGGCCCGCGGCACCCGTGCCGGCACGTCCCGCGTGACGCAGTCGCTACGTCGCTTCGCCACTTTCCGCGACCCGGCCGTCGTGCCGATCACCAAGATCGGCATCGTGAGCGAACGCACTTACCTGGCCTGGCCGGAGCCGGCCGAGGGACAGTCGCTCGCCGAACTCGCGAGTGCGAAGGGGAAACTGGCGCCCAAGCAGGTCGTCCATTACGCGATTCGGGCCGCGCGTGCCCTGCACGCCGCCCATCGGAAGGGGCTGTTTCACGGTCTGCTCAAGGCGGACGATCTCTGGATCGACCCGGACCATAATGTGCATATCAAAGACCTTGGAATGGGCTTTTTGTTGACACTGAGCCGTGAGGACGCGGCCCTGGACACGATGACGAGCCTGGGGCAACTGGCGAGCGGCCTGGACTGGGCCAGCCCCGAGAGCCTCCTCGATCAGCGCGACCGGACGGCCCTGAGCGACCAGTACAGCCTGGGGTGTCTGCTCTATCACGCCCTGACGGGACAGGTGCCTTTTCCGGTGACGAGCAAGGTGCGCAAGATGATGGCGCATCAGACCGAGGAGCCGACGCCCGTGCGCGAGCTGGTGCCCGAGGTGTCGGCGCGACTCGCGGCGATCGTGGAGCGCTTGATGAAGAAGGTGCCGACCGAGCGCTACCCAGACATGGGCGAAGTCGAGGCCGCGCTCCAGGGGTTGCTGGCCCGACCCGCGACTGCGGCGGTCGCGGCCCAACCCGCGACGCCCGCCAAACCCGTGCCCGGCGCGGCGCAGGCCCCAACCGTCCGGGGCCGCGTCGCAGCCAAGCCCCTTGGGCGTCCGACGACAGCCCAGCCTCCTGCGCACGAGACGGCCGACAAGCGCGGAGAGACACACAATCCGTGGATGACGTGGGCAGTGCCTCTGCTGGCGGGCGCAGCGGCGTGCCTCGCCGGTTGGCTGTTCCTGGCGTCGTGAATGCCTCTCGGTTGAGCGACGCTTCGCAGAAGCGTTTACCAGACCAGACGCTTCTGCGAAGCGTCGCTCCACGGATGGCAGACGGCTTCGTCAACCGCTCTACGGCTCGGTCGCCTCCCAGATCTTCACGATGCCATCTCGGCCTCCCGCGGCGATGCGCCGGTCGTCGCCACTAGTCGCCACGCACATCACCAGGAACGCGTGCCCTTTGAGGGTGAGTTGCTGCTGCCCCGTCGCCATGTCCCACACGCGCACAGTCGCGTCCACGCTCCCCGAAACGATGCGCTGGCTGTCGGCGCTGATCGCCACGCGCGTGATCGCATCGACATGACCCTTGAGCGTGAACGTCTCTTTTCCCGGCGCGGCCTCCCACACCTTCACCGTCCGGTCGAGGCCGCCGCCGACGATGTGCCGGCCGGCCGCACTGATCGCCACACCAACGATACCGCGCACCTGGCCCTCAAGAGTGCGCTGCCACTGTCCCGTCAGCGCATCCCACACCTTCACCGTCCCTGCGGCACCGCTTGCCGAAACAATGTGCCGGCCGTCGGCACTTAGCGCGAGCCCCTGGATCGATCCTGCGTGTCCCTGGAAGGCGCGCCCGGGCCGATCCGCCTCCCAGATCGTCACCATGCCGTTCGTGTCCCCCACGACGATGCGTCCGCCGTCGGCACTCATGGCGAGGCTTGTGATACGCACAGATGGGCCTGTGAGGGTTCGCTGCAACTCGCCCGTCAGGGCGTCCCGCCCGCTCACTTTGCGGGCGGGACGCCCGCGCTCCACGGTCTTGAGACGCCTGCGAAATGGCACGCCACTTGCGACGAGTTGGGGAGGCGATGCGGACCCCTTTCGCGTACCACCAGACGGAGGTTCGCCGGCAAATGTCGAGCAACCATCACTTCAACCCGAAACTCTGCAAGAGGCGGATCCTCGCCCACGCCGACTACACCGTCTACGCAGTGAACGGCCTGGCCGTACGCAATGTTGCCCAGCCCGACGAGGAGTTTGGCAATTTCGCCATCCATGAGGAGTTCCCAGACCTCATTCCAGCCAATGAAATCTGGATCTCCGAGAAGTTGGCCCCCAAGGAGGGAGTGTTTTTCATCGCCAACGCCCTGACGCAACTCAAACGACAGGCGGCCGGCGCGACGGAGAAGGCGTACGAAGACGGTCTGGAGGTGGAGCGGGTGCTCAGGGCGAAACTCAATGGGGTGGCGTTCCGCGATGGCAAACCCCACAAGCAGGTGCCTGCTGAGATCTACCTGGAGCAATACACCACCCTGCCCGACCCGCAGGGAGATGTGCAAGTCTGGTTGGTGGACGGCAACCTGGTCCGCAGTTACTACAAGACCGATTACACCGAGGGCGGCCACGGTTATGTCTACCCGTGGGTGCCCCGGCCGCAAATCTGGATCGAGGATGGGGTTGATCGCCGCGAGGTGCCTTTCATTGTCACCCACGAGTATCTCGAACGCCGCCTGATGCGCGACAAGAAGCTCGGCTACGACACGGCCCACGAGATTTGCTCGAAGGTCGAGTTCGAGCTGCGCAAGGGGAAGGGAATTGCGCCGTTGCTGGTGCGCGGCCGGCGCAAGCTCTCCAAGCAGGACTTGCCCCGCTTGACGAGCGACGAGGTATTTGCGGAGGTCATCAAGCGGTACGTGCGCTCGTAGCCACAAGCGGCTCGCTTGTGCGCCGGTTCTGGCCACGAGGCCCTTCGAGGGACGAACAGAAGACGAGCGGCGGGGTTTATCCCCGCCGTCTGGACGGCGGGGATAAACCCCGCCGCTCGTCTTCTGTTAGCGGCCGGCGCGCTTCAGTACGATCATGCGCACCCCTGATCCCGGTTTCACCGCGAACTCCTGGGGACGTTCCGCCTTGCCCTCGGTCCAGGCGATCTTCAACGTGTCCCCTTCCAGCCGATAAATGCCTTGCGTGGTGATGACCTTGTCCTTGCCGTGAACCACGCGCGTGTCGAGCCGCTTGGGGTTCTTGCTCGGGTCGAGGGTGAACGTCCCTTCGTAGTCCGCGTCGCTGCCCTTCATCATGAATTTGTCGCCCGCGAACACCATCCGCATGTTCTTGTCCGCCGCTGCCGCTTCCTGCTTACCTTCCTTCGTCAACTCCACCACCTTCCAGGTTCCTTGCAGCTTGGCGCGCTCGCCCTCAACTCCGCCACCGAGCCCCCACCCTGCCCAGGTGAGGGTCGCGACCACCGCCAGATATCGATGCCGGTTCATCGTGCATCTCCTCTCCTTGCGTGCGGAGCCGTACGCGAGCAGACCGTCTGCCGTGTCCACGGCCGCACGGTTGGGGAGTTTGCAAAGCGAATACGATGCCGAAGCTAGTGGGGATCACACGCCCGTCGAGTATGTTGTCAATCTTCATTTGAGGGGTGCGGAGTCTGGAGGGCGAGGCTCCTGCCGAGCCGCTTGGAGGGCGAGGCTCCTGCCGAGCCGCTTGGAGGGCGAGGCTCCTGCCGAGCCAGGGATGAGAGCGGCTCGGCAGGAGCCTCGCCCTCCAGACCCGTCAACCGAACATTGACCGCCGGTGTAGTGTAGGTTGTTTGGCAAAACTTTTTTCCCGGCGCGGGCGGGCGAAAACCTGTGGGGAAATAGTTTTCCGAAACAACCTACACTACCTGCACCGGCGGGAATTAAGTAATTGCCTCTTCAGCAGTTGCGTCGCTCGACAACCTATACTGCGCGGGATCAACTCCGGGGCGGTGAACACGGTAGTGGACGGCGCGGACACTTTGGGTGGGACGGTGCTGGCGATGGCTCGGCAGTAACCCATTGCTGGAAAATCGGTTATGGCACGACCACTGACCCAGCCAACCTGCCCGAACTGTCCGCCACGGTCCGGCCTCCCGGAGATGATCCCCACCGCGCCGACCCCCAACCACCACTGCTCAGGGCTTGATCCGGGCTCCCGGTGTGACCAAGGGATTGAAGCGATCCACCGGCGCGCGCGCCACCCAGGCGATGCCACGCAACAACAACACGCGATAGAGCGGATCGTCGAAGGTCCACGCGAAGTGGCCTGGGATGGAGACGAACACCCGACCCCGCACCGGCTCCAAGGTCCAGACCAAGGGGCGTGCCTTGCCCCCTTCTACGCCCACCGCCAGCACATTGACCTTCTTTGCATCACCGACCAGTTCCCAGTAGCTTTCATCGCGCAGGGTCACCTTCGTGAAGTTGCGTGCGATGGGATGGCGGTTGCCTCCCTCGAAGTTGAGTTCCACAGCGCCCCGCCGGAACTGCGACGTCCCCGAGCGCCACGCCAGGCCGATTCGCTGCGCAAAGCCCGGGGCATTGTCGCCGCCATCGATGGCCCTGTGGATGTAGACGAGACCGCCGCCGCGCGCCAGGTACGCCTCGATGTCCCTGGCCCGCTCCGGCGTCCACTTCCCCCGCTGATAGAAGACCATAACGTCGGCCGTCTTGAACTCCCCGGTGGTTGGCCATTCCTGCGCGGTCGAAACCTTCACTTCCTCGGCCATGCTCAGCAGCCGTTGCCAGACGCTCAGCCAGGCGGGATAATCGTGCTCGCCGGGACCGTGATCCTGCTTGCCGGGGACCAAAATGATGTGGATCGGGCGCGTCTTGAGTGGGGGATCAGGGGCGCCTGCGAAGACCGCTATCACTTCTTGAATGGAGCGCGGCGGAGGCGGTTGCCCCTTGCCGTAGTCCGGCATGCGCGG
Source organism: Gemmataceae bacterium (assembly GCA_035637055.1). Taxonomy (GTDB): domain Bacteria; phylum Planctomycetota; class Planctomycetia; order Gemmatales; family Gemmataceae; genus DASPXY01. Next base: position 7,289 of record DASPXY010000286.1, read on the forward strand.
CGGTTCGGTCAACAGAAAGGTCAGCAGGTCTTTCATCTTCTCCGAACCAATTTGCTTGGGAAGTTCCCCGGGCATGAGCGAAAGCGGTGAGGTTTCCAGCCGACCGATCTGGTCACGACGGAGGGTCGTGATGGTCCCCTGTTCGTCGCTGATGTGGAGCAGATCCTTCTCGGTACGAACATTGCCGGTCAAGACACGACCGTCCTTGAGCGTCAGGACGTGCGTGATGTAATCGGGATGGAGGGCGAAGCTCGGCTCGGCAATGTCGCGGAGCACCGAAGCATAGTCACGCTGCCACAAGTTCGACAGATCCGGTCCGATCGTCCCTCCCTGACCACCCACGCGGTGGCAACGCGAGCAGGTTCCCAGGTCGCTGAAAAACACACGCCGGCCACGCTCCCAGTTGCCCCCTCGGAGTTCGGGAATGTCGCGCTGCGTCGTCGCCGTGCTATCTTTCTTGAGCGTTGCCCAGGGGAGCAAGAAACGCTGCCGGGGCAAGGACCGCCGTCGCGGGTCTTCTTTGGTGTAATAAGAGACGCTCAAGCCCGGAGCATTGCCTCCTGTCGGCATCTTGATTTCCACCGGGATCGGGCTGCCTTGGGCAGGGCGGACGCGCACGGTCGTGATGTGCCGGCCTTGGTTATCCTTGGTTCGCGACACGATCGAGCCGGGACTTCTCACTTCGAGGGCCACCGAAGAGATCAACTCCACCGCCACCTCTTCGGCAGGCCAGGCAGAATCCATTTTCACCCCTGGCTGCACGGCGCGACGCAGCCTGTCAAAGAGTGTCAACTTCGTGCGCAGGGTCAGTTGGCCGGGTTCTTTCACGCTGCTCCACAACTCGTCGTGGAGCGCGCTGGCGACCGTCAACTTGCGGGCAACGCCAAGGTCAAGGTGCGGCAGCCAACCCGTCCACGAGTCGTCGCCCTTCTGCGCGTGCCAGGAGGCCAGGGCGCCGCACAGGTCGTAACTGAGGTCGGTTTCCAGCACCTGCGGCAATCCTGGCTGCTTCCCCTTGGGAAGGGTGGTTCGCCGCGGGACTGGCAGTGTCAGCGCGTAGCTGGCGAGTTCGGGATGCGGCGCCGTCGTCAGGATCAACGTCCTGCGATCGCTCGTGACCTGCACACCGACAACCGGCAAGGTGATGCGTGGCGCTGGCAACTGCTTCGGCGCGGCCTGCAAACCGTCCCCCTTGTGCGGCGTGCCGGCCATGCCCGCGAGCAGCGCCTTCAGCGACAGAATCGTCGCCGACGTGCTGCCCCAGGTGCCGTTGCCCTGCTTCGCCTTGATCAGATACGTCAGCGATTTGTTGACGCTGGTCGTGAACTGACCCGTACGCGCCATCGCCATCGCCGTCAGCGCCGTCGTCTCGATCGTGACGCTGTCGCCGCGCGCGTAAGTGATCGACGTCGCCTTCGCGGGGAAGTTCGCCGCCTTCCACTCGGGCACTTCCTTGCGCAGGGCGTCGAGCCGCTGCAACAGGTGCAGCGTGCTATCGTCCTTCGCGTCGAAGGCGGCCAGGGCATTCGCCGCCAGCGCCAGGACGTAGGCATTCTCGCCCGCATCGTTGACATGACCGCGGATATAATCGATCGATTTCTGGAGTTGCGCCTTCGGCAGGCCGCTCTCCAGCAGTGCCCAACTGACGTAACTGGTCAGCAGCATCTTCGCGTTGCCCATGCTGGCGATCGTCTCGCTGTGGGTGGCGCCGATGTTGGACCAGGTGCCGTCCTTGTCCATTTGCTGGAGCAGGTACGCCTGGGTCCGGTCGATCACGCCCTTGTCGACGGGGTAGACCTTGGCCATGTCGGCGAACTCCATCAGCCCGTAAGCGCTCAGCCAGACCAGCGGCGGGCCGTTGCCCCACCAGTCGAACCCGCCGCCGGGCCGCTCGAACGTGAGCAACTTCTGATAGCCGACGTTCAGATACTGCTCGGCCTTGAGCAGCATTTGCGGCGAGGCGATCTTCGCCTTCTTGATGTAGTCGACCACGAGCACGTTCGGATAGGCCGAGGACGACGTCTGCTCCATGCAGCCGCCCGGCATGCGCATCGTGCCCTCCATGCCTTCCATCACCTGCGCGAGGATGCCCGGATAGAGTTTCACCAGCAACTTCGAGGCGTCCGCAATGGCGTGTTGCGGGATCTCGATCGTCTGCTGCACGCGGCCGCTCAGGCGGTCCGTAACGACGCGCTCGACCTGGGTGCCATCGGGCACAACTTCGACGACGCGCTTGACGGCGTCGGACTGCTTGCTGCCGCGGGCGTTGACGGTCAGCGGTTGCCAGCCGATCTTGTTGGCCTTGATGCGGAACCTGACCGACCTCACCTCCTCGGGCTTGAGGTTGAGCGTGCGGCTCAGGCCGCCCTCGTCGAGGAGGCTGAACCAGGGCTCGGCCTGCAGCTCGATTTTCACACTTTGCGGGGTTTTGAGATAGTTATAGACGGCAACCGGGAAGGCTACCTCGTCGTTTTGCGTCAGGGTCACCGGCAGGTCGATGTCCACGAAGAAGTCCTGGAAGACCTTCAAGGGGACAGTGACGCCGCCGAGCGCGCCACCGCGGCTATTGGCGGAGGCGCTGAGCCGCCAGGCGGTGATCGAGTCGGCGAAGTTGACGGCGAGGTTGGCCACGCCGTTGTCGTCGCTGATCGCGTTCGAGCGGACGACGCGCTTGGTCACCGAGGGGATCTACCGCTACATCCGCCACCCGATGTACAGTTCCCTGCTGCTGCTGGCGTGGGGCGTGTTCTTCAAGTCGTTCTCCTGGGCCGCTCTCGTCCTGGTCCTGGTAGCGACCCTCGCGCTGTTTGCCACGGCCAAGGCAGAAGAAGCAGAGAATCTCGAGCGTTCGGTACGTCTTATGCCACCTCCATGACACGAACCAAGAGGTTCGTGCCGTTTCTCGTGTAGGAGGGCAAGAGCGATGTCAGAACTCTACCCGCACAAGGTGCTCGTTGCCGGCGCCACGGGCGGCGTCGGGAAGTTGGTCGTGCGGCGGCTGCGGCTTCTCAATGTGCCGGCCCGGATCCTGACGCGCGACAGGCAGCGCGCGGCCAGACTCGGTGACGTGGATGTGGTCGAGGGCGACGCCCTCGTCCGCGGGGACTGCGCCCGGGCGGTTGCCGATTGCGACGCGATCGTTTGCACGCTCGGCGACCGAACCGTCCCGCAGGGGCGACCGATCGTCGATGGCGACGGCATCGTCAACCTGATCGATGCCGCCGCGGCTGCCGGAAGCCAACGCTTCGTCCTGGTCTCCTCTCTGGGAGTCGGGGACTCCTGGCACTGGCTCCCGTTCTTCATCAAGTGGTTCTTCCGCTGGTTTAAGGCTATCCCGATCCTCAACGAGAAGGCTCGCTCCGAGGAGTACCTCAAGGGTTCCGCGCTCCAGTGGACCATCCTGCGCCCCGGCGGCCTCTTCAACTGGAGGATGCGGGCAGAACCGCTGCTCACTGTCGCCGGCCGCGTCGCGGGAATCACCACCCGTCAGGCTACCGCCGACGTGGCCGTTCGGTCGCTGGCGTCCCAGAACGCCCTGCGGACGACCTTGACGGTCGTGAACCATTCCGTCCGCGCCACCCTGGAAGGCACAGTGTTCCAACTGGACGTGCCCTGGCAACCCTGGTGAGAAAGCTCTGGGACTCGCCCCAACGGTGTTCTGGAACCGTCCGCAGGTCGTTCACTCCCCCAACGTCCGCAGATACAGCGCGAGGAAGGCCAGACCGATACTCGCGAGCCCCCCACAGACCAAGGGGCCGAAGGGCAAGGCCAGGGTGACGAGCACGGCAACCGCGTAGTGCAGGAACGCGACCGGGAAGGCCGCGCCCACGTAACTGCCCATCAGGAAGTAGAAACTGCCGTCCAGGATGATCCACATGGGGAATACCAGGTAGAATTCGGCGAGATCATGACCAGGCCGTGCCAGCGCCACGATGGCCACGACCAGCAACCACCCCGCGAAGCGACTGCAGATCAGGGACATGACGAAGCGGCGGTAGATGCGTGGCGCCGTACGCAGCAGGGCCCAGCTCATCCAGAAGAAGCGGGGCACGATGAGGGCAATGACCACGATGCCAACGCTGATGCAAACCACCGGGTAAGCGGGTTGGTTCCTGAACAACAGGAACAACGTGAGCTGGATCAGCGTCGGCATCGGGGACTGGAGCAGCACGGCGAAACTCCGTGGGCGCATGGTGGCGGGCGCTCCCGAGAAGCGGATGGTCCGGGTCAGTCGCTCCAGCCCGGTCAAGCTGCGGGCGCTGATCGGCTCGCCGGCGAGGAAGCACTGCAGGTCGCGGGCGAGCGCCTCGGCCGACGGATAACGGTGTGTCGCCTCCTTCTGCAGGCACTTCAGGCAGATGGTCTCCAGATCACCGGGGACGGTAGGCTGCAGGGCGGTGGGCGCGACGGGTTCGTGCGTCCGCACCTGTTCCAACGTGTCCAGCATGCTCGCTCCCTTGAACGGCGGCCGCCCCGTCAGCAACTCGTACAGGATCGCTCCGAGGGCATAGATGTCGGTCGCTGGGCCGAGGTCACGGACTCGACCCTCGGCTTGTTCGGGAGCCATGTAACTGGGTGTGCCCAGGATCTCTCCGGTCCGTGTCTGGCCCCTGTCGGCGTCGAGCCGTTTCGCCAGGCCGAAGTCGGCGATTTTCGGCGTACCATCCTCCGCCAGGAGGACATTGGCCGGCTTGAGGTCGCGATGCAGCACGCCGCGCTCGTGAGCGTGTGCCATCGCCCGCGCCAGGGCGAGGACCAACTCCGCAGCGCGGCGGGGCGGCAACGGCGTGCCGTCGAGTTGCTCCGCCAGGTTCCCCCTGCCGACGAACTCGAGTACCAGATAGGGGCGGCCCTGGTGCTCGCCGACCTCGTAGACCTGGACAATGTTGGGATGCTGCAGGCGGGCGGTCGCCTCGGCCTCCGTGCGAAAGCGGGACAGGTTCTGCGGGTCGGCGTACGGCCCTGCTCGGATCACCTTCAGGGCCACCAGGCGGCCCAGCCTGGTCTGCCGGGCCTTGTACACCACGCCCATGCCGCCTGCGCCGAGTGTTCCCAGGATCTCGAATCCCTCCACCTCGGGCGGCCCCTGAGGCGGCCCCACCGGGGCCGGTTCTGTCTGCCCTTCGGCGGTCCACAAAGCGCGCAAGCATTCCCGGCGGCGAAGGCGCTGGCGGAGGGCTTGTTGCAGAGCGGGGTCGTCGGGGCACAGCTCTTCGGCCGTGAGGGGCCGTCCCTGCTGCCGCTGCTCCTCCCACTGTACGACCAGGTCCAGCAAATGCTCTTCATCCACCATGGGAGACCTCCGAACCCGGCCACCGCCTACAACAACCCTTCCGACCTGCCCAGGTCTGCGGTCAACCGATCGGTGGCGGCCACCCAGAGGTAGCTGACCTTGCGCGGGTGCAGCCCAAGGACGCGAGCGATCTCCGCCTGGGGCAAGCCCAGGTAATAGTGCATCTCGAACACCACCCGCTCCGGCTCAGGCAACAGCGCCACCCGCCTGTGCAGTTCCGTCCACAGGGCGAGTCGGGAGGGGTCGTAGGTCTGGTCGGCAGGCTCCGGGGGCAGGTCGGTGGAGGCGACGCCGGCGACACCGACAGCCCGCCGGCCGCGGCGCCGTTCCCGCTCGGCCATGTCGAGCAGCACCTGGCGGATCTTGTGGGCGGCCAGGCGGAAAAAGTCGGCCACGGTCGGCACCTCAGTCTTCTCCAGGGCCCGCATCAACCGGAGCCAGGTTTCGTTGACCACGCTATCCACGTCGTGCTGGGCGCCAAGCGCTGGAAAGGAAGCGGCGAGGATCCAGGCCGCCAGTTTCCGCAAGCGACCATGCGCGCGTTCCAGTAACTCGCGGCGGGCCTGGTCATCCCCTTGCCCGAGCCGGTCGATCACAGGTTGCAGGTTGACGGTCGCGTCCTCGCTCATGCGACGCTCCTTGGGGGAACCGGTCTGCCTGGTTGGGGCCGCTGTCTCGCCTCCTCTTCAGCAAAGGGTATGCCGTCCCCTGCCGGCAACAATCCGGAGTCCGACCTGTGTTCCCAGGGAAAGGGTTTGAGGGGAAACCACGCCGGCGCCGATCGGCCAGGGAAGTTGCCGGTCGCGGGACTGTGACGAAACGGCTCACCGATGTGCCGATCCGCACAGGTCTCGTC
>DASPXY010000287.1:0-5658 GCA_035637055.1 Gemmataceae bacterium
GCGAAAATCGATCGAGATGATCGTGCTCCAGGGGGGAGTGCCGTAGCGGAATGCCAGGCGGATCTTATCTTGCTGCAGCACCACGCGCGGCTTCGTCACGTTGTCGGGCAGGAGTTTGCGGGCGTGGTTGTCCTTGACAAAATCCTCCTCAAGGAAGCTATTGATTTGCGCTTCGGTGAAGATGGCCTCCGGCTTCTGATACTGGTTGTTGAGGGCGTTGCACAACTTGAGGAACTCGCGGAAGAACGCCTTCGACTGCTTCTCGCGCACCTCGCCGGGTGGCACCGCGGCCTCGCGCCAGAATCGGGGTTCGTGCCGCGCCAGCAGGGCCAGCGTTGTCAGCACCGCGGCGACCACCAGGACAACAACGCCGAGCACCAGAAGGACCGATTTGCGGCGCATAGTCACGGCCTTTGCGAGGAACTGGAAGAGAGATGGCCTGTTTCAAGGGAGCAGCTTGAGATGCGCTGGGGGACTATAACGGTGCGGCGGCAATCGGTCAAGATTTGAACCACAGCGAGACAGAGGATCGAGGATCGAGGATTGAGGATCGAGGATAGAGGATTGAGGATTGAGAAAACAGGATTGCCTGTCTTACCGATCTTCTATCCTCGATCCTCGATCCTCAATCCTCGATCCTCGATCCTCTGTCTCGCTGTGGTTCAAATCGAAGTCGAGGCCAGTGTGCGCAGGTCGCCCTCGCGCCGGGTCACGCCGGCGCGGTCGAGGTACTCGCACAGCGGCACTGCGTACTTCCGCGTTGTGCCGAGCAGGTCGCGAATCTCCGCCACCGTCACCGCCGGCCCGCCCGCCAGTTTCTCGGTCACGCGCCGCCGCATTTCGGCCTCGGCGTCGGTGTGCAAATAGAGATCGTCAGTGATCGGCACCAGATAGCCCTCGGCGACGCACACGTCGAACAGATCCTTGAGGTTCGCCGCATTGCCGCCTGCCTGGTTGGCGAAACTCGACGGCTCGGGCGGCTGGAAACCGGCTTCCTGAAAGGCGGCGACGACCTTGTCCTTGAGCTTGCGCAGGTTGGCGCTCAGCTTCGGCTTGTGGTCCGCCCGGGCGATGCGACGCAGATCGCCAATCACCCGTTTGCCCTGGATCAGCCGATCCACCGCCGCATGCACCAGACCGTCATCACCGACATAATCGAGCTGCGATTGCACCCTTTGCCGGTCGTGCGAGGTCATCAGCGGGAATTCTGCGTGCAGCCGGCCCAGCACGGTGAGAATGCGCTCGTCGAGTTCCTTGATCATGTCGGCGTGCAGGAGCAGCCGCCGCGCGCCGCCGATCGCGATGTCCACCAGATCGCCGCGGACCTTCAACCGCGCGATCAACTCTTCGGCCTGGTCGGGGCCGACGTTGGCGCCGCGCACCAGGTCGGCCGCGGTGAACCCGCTGAAGCCGCCGAACCAGGCGACCGTCAGCGCGCGCTGTTCCGGGTCGCCCGTCCATAACTTCTCGACGCGCTCCAGAATCTCCAAATGACGCCGGCGAATCTTCTTGGCGACCGGCTGCAGCACCTGGCCGCCGCCGAGCGTCTGCATCGCCGACGGCCCGCGCAGGACGAACGGCTGTCCCCAGGTCGCGGTGGCCGGTTCATCGAGGAACACCTGAGCCAGCCCCCATTCGCCCGGCCCGACGCTGTCGCAGTCGAGCAGAGCCACCTGGCCCATGATCTCGGCGGTGCCGAGGTGGAAGCGGACCGGGGCGCGATGCTTGATCGGCCGTTTGACGTCGGTGAGGCAGTGCAGCCGCACGGTCAACACGCGCGACGGCACGAGATAGCCCGGCGTCGCGATTTCTTGACCGCGGACGACGTCCTCGTGATGGACCCCCGCGAGGTTGACAGCGGCACGCTGGCCGCGGTGGACTTCCTCGACCGGCGTGTCGTGGTTCTGCAGCGAGCGGACCCGCACACGCTCGCCGCGCGGCAGCCAATCGACCTCGTCGCCGGCGCGCACCTGGCCCGACGTCACCGAGCCCGTCACGACCGTGCCGTGCCCCTGGACGATGAACGAGCGGTCGATCGCCATGCGGAACCATTGTTGGTCCGTTTTCTGTTCGACGTGAGCACAGGCGGCGGCGATGGCCTCCTTGAGCTGCGCGATGCCCTCGCCGGTCTGCGCCGAGGTACGCACGATCGGCGCGTCGGCGAGGAAAGTGCCCTGCACCAGATCGCGAATCTCCAGTTCGACGACCTCGCGCGTCGTCTCATCGACGAGGTCGCACTTGGTCAGGGCGACGACGCCGTGACGCAGACCGAGCAGGCGGAGGATTTCGAGGTGCTCGCGCGTCTGCGGCATGATCGAGTCGTCGGCGGCGATGACGAGGACGGCGAGGTCGATGCCGGTGGCGCCGGCGAGCATGTTCTTGATGAAGCGCTCGTGGCCGGGAACATCGACGATGCCCAGACGGTAATCGCCGAGGTCGAGTGTGGCGAAGCCGATGTCAATGGTAATGCCGCGGGCCTTCTCTTCGGGGAGGCGGTCGCAGTCGATGCCGGTGAGCGCCTTGACGAGCGAGGTTTTGCCGTGGTCGATGTGGCCGGCGGTGCCGAGGATCAGGTTACGTGGCATGGCGGAGGGTTCCTCAAGGGTGTCGGGGTTCCCCTTATTGTACAACGTCCGCCCGTTTGTCTGGTGTAGACAAACCGCCGACCAGAGCCACGAAACCGCCGCCGCAACTCATCCTACCACTCCGCCTCCACCCCCTCAACTCGCCCGCTCTCCGCGAGGAAATCAGTGCTGAAGATCCAGTCAAGGGCGGCGGTGTCGCGGGCGGGCTGGACACCGTGGTGCTGGTGATCCCGGTGGTGGAGCGCGTCGGACTGTCCTGGTGGAGCTACCGCAAAGGCGCTCGGCGTGGTAAAATACAGATAGGGGAGGTCGGAGGATCGGATCTCCTACGAAATACATCATCGCAGGAATCCGGTATCGGCTCGGGCAGTGCTCGCTAGGCGGCACCCTCCTCACTCGTGACACTCACCCGTACGCCCAGCCGCCGCAGCCGCGCCAGCAACTTCTCCTTCAGCCGCTCCTGATCGGGGGCCCGGTAGTACTCCGGCCCCTCCTCCTGATACGGCTGCCCCGTGCGCAACACCCGATGCACGATGCGTAGCAGCCGATGCGCCACCGCCAGGCTGGCACGCTTGACCCCGCGCCGACCCTTCAGCCGACCAAACGTCGCTTGCAAACTCGTCCCCTTGGCCCGCGCCGCCGCCCAACTCGCTTGCACCAGCGCTGGCCGCAGCCAACGGTTGCCTTTGCGCGTTTTGCCACTCTGCCGCTTCCCTGCCGTCTCATGATTGCCGGGACACACGCCGGCCCATGCCGCCAGCCGCGCCGGCTCGGCAAAGCGACTCATGTCCAACCCAATCTCCGCCACGATCACCTGCGCCAGCCGCTCATTGATCCCCGGGATCTGGTCCAGCAAGGCCAGCGACTGGACAAAAGGGAGACAGAGTTGCGCGCTCTGGGCATCCAAGCGGCTGATGGCCTCATCCAACTCCGTGACCTTGCGCAACTGCTCGCCGAGCAGCCAACGCTGCGTCGGGCGGAGCACGCCGTCCAGCGCCGCGCGCAACTCAGGCAGCTTGTCGCGTAACCGACCCCGGGCCATGTTGGCCAGCAGCCCCGGACTGTCGTTGCCCTCGCTCAACGCCCGCAGCATGTCCCGACCGCTGGCGCCGAGGATGTTGCTGGCCACAGACGCCAACTTGATGTTGGCGTCCTCCAGGAGTTTCTGGATGCGATTGCACTCCTGGGCGCGCTGGCGGATGACCTGGGTGCGGTAGCGGGTCAGGTCGCGCAGGTCGCGTTGTTCGGGCTGTGGCACCAAGCTGCCGCGCAACAAGCCGACACGCAGCAACGTGGCCAGCCACTCGGCATCCTTGACGTCGGTCTTGCGTCCGGGCACGTTCTTGACGTGTGCGGCATTGACCAGGACCACCTCCAGCCCCGCCGGCTGCAAGACGTTGAAGACCGGCTTCCAGTAGACGCCGGTGCTCTCGACAGCGACGTGGCGACAGCCGCGTTGCTGGAGCCAGGCGAGCAAGGCGTGCAGGCCCGCGGTGAGGGTGGTGAAAGTCTGGACCTCTTGGACCACCTCTCCTGAGGCGCCCGCAGTGAGCAGACAGGCGGTCAGCGACTTCTTGTGGACGTCGATACCACAGCAGCAGGGCAGGACGACGGGCAGCAAGGGGTCCATGGCGTTCTCCTTGGGGAGAGGGGCGGACACCGGCGGTGGAAGAATCTCCTACGCGGGCAGAAGGGCGAGTCGCCCAGGTGAGGGTGCCTCACGGCGTCCCGATCCGACTCATACACGGGCACAAAGCACCAAGATCCGATCCGATCAGAGCCCCTCCAAAGACTAGGATAGTCGCCCGCCATTTCATGGGTGAGGGTGAAATCCTTTCATGACGACTCATACCATTCCACCCGTACCCCCCTCCCCAGCGTCCACCCGTTCGGGGTGCGCGCCTCCCTTGGGACGGGCAGCCGCGGTCCGATCGCTTGCCGTTGCGGCGGCCTGCGGCCCTGCTCTCTCGCACAACCGCGTCAGGGATGAGGTCAAAGTTAGCCCGCGCTGGCCGCTTCGGAACGGCCGAGGGACACGTCTCGAATAATACGAATCTATCAATCTGTATTATTTGAGATGCGTCCCCTTTCCGGTTGCTGTTCTTGTCCTTTGCTGCCCTTGAAACGAACGGCGTCCCCTGGGCTTTTTCACTTCGCTTTTTCAGGTCGGGGCTTTTCCAGGCGGAGGGTCTTGAGACTGGCCTCGAAGACCGCGTCGAGCTTGTCGATCCACGGGGCCTTGCAGGTGGCCACGAGTTTTCGATCCGGGGAGAGGTCGAAGAAGTAGTAAGTTTGCCGGTATCTGAGGCGGTTGCGGTCGAACTCCGTCACGAGTACCACACACTCCGCGCCCGCGTCGGTCTTCAGCTTCTTCTCCGCCACTACCCTGAACGAGTCCACCTCCTCATTGGTGCGACCGGGCGGTGGGTACTTGTAGTGGGCAACGAGATCGGCCAGTGTGGCCTTCACCGCCACGCCGTTCACGGTGATGTTAAACTTCCTCAAGTCTTCCACAGAAAAAGAGATCGTTGGTGCGGGGCCGTCGGCTCCTGAACCCAGGAATCCCTTCATCGATTGCTTGGCCATGAGCTGGAGCGTCGCGATGGCTCGCTTGAGTGCCTTCTCCTGAGGGCTGCCCGGTGGCGCCGCCGCAAGTTGCTTCTCGATCTGCTTCACCTGATTGGCAATCGCCTCGTCCGTGGCCTTCCAGCCCTTGGGCGGCACGAAGGAGAAGCCACCCGCTGTCTCGACGTGCCGGGCGGGCTGCTGGGCCTGGACTGCCAGGCCAGAGCCCTGCCCCAGTACGATAGCCAGGGCGACGATCAGCGTCAGACGCATGGTTGCACTCCTGGAAGAACAGCGGTTGTCTTCAGTTGGTGATTCCCTCGGTGATCCATAACCGCAACCGCCTGAGTTGATGCCGCCTTAGGTCGCGAAAGAATCCATGCAAGCCGTGGGGGAGTGGTAAACTGAGAGTTACCACAAAACCCAGCTACCCCTCGCCCCCCAGGAGCTTGCCATGACCACCACGACCCCGACCGCCGCCAGCACCATTCTCGCCATCGACCTCGGC
>DASPXY010000288.1:0-3039 GCA_035637055.1 Gemmataceae bacterium
GACGAAGCCAGCAGTCGCCCATCCGGACTGTAGGCCACGCCCAGGACCAGGGATTGGTGATAGCCAAGGACCCTGTCGCGACCCGTGTCAAGATCCCACAAGCGCACGCTCTTATCATGGCTGGCCGAAGCGACCTGCGGGCTGGAGGGGTGGATCGCGAGCGCCTGGACGGTGTTGGTATGCCCTCGGAACGTGTGCAGTGCCGAGTGGCACAGGCGGTCAAGGTAGCGCCACTCCCAGGACTGGCGCTGTGGGGGGGTGCAGTCCTTGAGCAGGGCTTTGGCCAGCCCCACATTGTTCGCCAACCACTCGCGGTGGGCCAGCGCGATCCGATAGCGGTCGAGGGCCGCCTCGCGATCCGCCTGCGCCGTGCGTTCGTTCTCCAGCGCCGAGCGTTCCTTCCCCAGCGCGTCTTCGGCCTGCTTCCACCCTTGCTCGGCCTGCCACCAGAACCAGCTCCCGGTGCCGATGCCCAACAGAACAGCCAACAGGAGCAGCCCGGTCAGTCCCGCAACCCCGGGCTGCCGCCGCGTCCATTTCAGCAGCTGCTGTAGCGGCCCGATCGGCCGCGCCCGGATCGGCTGGCCGTCCAGAAAGCGGCGCAGGTCTTCGGCCAACTCCAGGGCACTGGCGTAGCGCTGGCTCGGCTGCTTGCGCAGGCATTTCAGGCAGATCGTGACCAGGTCGCGGGGGCACTTCGGCTGCAAGCGGCCCGGCGACACCGGCTCAACGGTCTGCACCTGGACGATCGTTTCCACTGCGGTTTCGCCGCGGAACGGCGGCCGGCCGGTGAGCAGCTCGTAGAGGATCGCCCCCAGGCCGTAGACATCGGTGGCCGCGCCGACCTGCGCGGTGCTGCCGACCTGTTCCGGCGCCATGTAACTCGGGGTGCCGAGCACGTCGCCGCTCTGCGTCGGGTTGGCGGCGCCCGCATCCAGCAACTTGGCGAGGCCGAAATCGGTGATCTTGGGGACCAACTCGGCGAGCGGGGGGCGTAAGCCCCCTGATTCTGGGAGCCTCGAAGAATCAGGGGGCGTAAGCCCCCCGCTCGCCAGGAGGATATTGCCTGGTTTGAGGTCGCGATGGATGATGCCGCGCCCGTGGGCGTGGTGGATGGCGTGAGCGAGCCGCTCGACGAGTTGAGCCGCGGCGTGCGGCGGCTGTGGCGTCCCCGCAAGATATCGGTCCAGGCTGCCGCCGCCGACGTACTCGAGCGCGAAAAACGGGTGGCCGTCCTGCTCGCCCACTTCGTACACCTGCACGATGTGCGGGTGCTGGAACTGAGCGACCGCGTCGGCCTCACGCCGGAAACGCTCCAACTCCCGCGCACCGGCGTTGGCCCCCGCGGAAATCATCTTGAGGGCCACCAGGCGGTGCGGCCGGAGTTGGCGGGCCAGGTAGACAACACCCATGCCGCCGCGGCCCAGTTCGCCGAGCACCTCGTAGCCCGCGACGATCGGTCCATCCCGGGGCGGCACAACGGTCCCGCGGGCGACCGTGGGCAGCGGGTGCATGCGCCACTGGTAATGCGCGTCCACGCGCAGCAACTCCTGCAGCAACGCCTCGCGCGCTGGGCCGGCCTCCGCGTCCAGATAATCTTCGACCCGCGGCTGCTGACCGGCCTTCCAGGCGGCCTCGAAGCGGTCGCAGACTTCGTCGATCCGCTCGACCACGGTCGGCGGCAAGGGTACGGTCACTGCGTTCCCTCCTCTTCCCACTGCGCGCGGATGCGCTGGAGTTTGCGCTCGACGGTGCTGGGGGCGCAGTCGAGTTTGGCCGCGATTTCTTCGTTGGTGTACCCTTCCATCTTCCACAGGGCGATTGTGCGCAGTTCGTCGGTCTTCAGGCAAGCGAGCAGCCGCCGGCATTCCTCAGCGACCATCGCCGCAGCTTCCGGGGTCGGTTCCCGGCCGACAAACCACTCGAACCCGGGTTCGGCTTCCTCGCCGGCTGGCCTCAGGGCCGACTGACCGAGAACAGCGCCGCCGCCGCGCTTGAGCCGATACTCGTCGCGCACCTGGTCGAATGCCTTCCGGGCAGTCAGCGTGACCAGCAGCCGCCACAGATCGTCGCGGTCGGTCAGCTGGGGAAAGCGGCCGGCCACCGCGCCCCGGCAGAACGAGTCGAAGGCGCTGAGGGCCACGTCTTCTTCATCGGCCGCCCGACGCTGGCCTTCGGGAAGTTTCGTCCGCGCCAGGCCGACGAGACGAAGGAAGTAGCGTTCCCACAACGGCTGGGCCGCGGCGTGGTTGCCGGCCTTCAGCTGGTCGATCCAACTGCTGACGGAGCCTTCGGAAGTCATGGGAGGGTGTCTCGGGCAGGCGAACGAGGTCCAAACACCACGATTGTACGCCCATTGGCGCGTGCGTACAAGCATCGCGTCTTGCCCGGTTCGTCGGGCCGCTTCCGGCGGGACGGCGAACCGCGCGACGATTTTTTCGCGATCTGCTGCGGGGTTCCGCAGAGCTTTGGAGATGTCCCTTCTGACAAGGGCCGCAAGCCACGCAGAACCGCGACTGAGGGGAGCCCGATTGGCGAGCCATCCCGTGAAGGGCCTGGTATCGTCAGGCTCGGACACTCCCAACACTGACCCCGTCTGCTTCGCTTTCGGCTTACACCAACACGAACTGTATTCGAGGAGAACAGAATGATGTCTCGCCACCAACGACCGACAGTCCGTCCGACGCTGGAATTCCTGGAGAGCCGGCTGTGTCTGTCGGCCGACCTGCTGCCGACCACCAGCGGCGTACCCGACAACTCCCACGGCACCCACGTCGCGGGCACCATCGGGGCGGTCGGTAACACAGGGGTCGCGATTGCCGTTTCACCGACCGACCTGGCTGGAGAAGCCCCCGACACGCACGACGTTCCACCCACCGACCAGTTCACGCTGAACTTCCCCAAGATCGAGTTCAAAATCACGAATTCGCAGAACGATCCCACCGCGGCGCAAGTGGACTTTTTCCTGAAACTCAAAGGCATCGACATCGAAGCGACCGACGACAGGGCGTCGTCCGCGACTGGCACGAACTTCTTCAA
>DASPXY010000289.1:0-14166 GCA_035637055.1 Gemmataceae bacterium
CTGGCGGTACTGCTGCATTTCCTCTTCTTCATGGCCCACCCGCTCGAAGGCCAGCGGGAGACGGCTTTCGGTTGCCTCGACCACACGGCCCAGCTGCGCCTGTACGGCACGGCGCCGCTTTACGTCGCCGATCCCAGCGACAAATCCAATTGCCCCGTCCGCGGGCTGCACGATAACCTGCTCACCTTCTGGCCGATCTACCCGCGGTTCCTGAAGGAACTCTTTACGCGTGCCTTCACGGTCGGGCTGCGCGCTCCGGCTGAACGCATCAAGGAGAGCGAGTGGCGGGCGGCGCTCGTGCAACTCCGTGACAGCATCGTCTACTGCGCCGCTTGCGCGGCGGAGAACTTTGCCGACCAGGCCGCGACTCCTGCGGAGGGGGCTGCCACCTGCTGGGCTTGTCGCCGACCGCTCGAGTTGCCCCTGACACTCCACCTGGGGAGGGCATTCGTCATGCTCAACCACGACACCCGCCTCTATCCGCACCACCTCGACGAGCAGCGGCTCTACGATTTCTCACGTCCGGTCGCCGAGGTGACGCGCCATCCCACCAAAACGGATATCTGGGGTCTGAAAAATCTATCTGGCACCTGCTGGAGCAGCACCAGTCCCAGCGGTCAGGATGCGGACGTTGAACCGGGCCGGAGCGTTACTCTTGCCGCCGGTACTCGTCTTCGCTTCGGCAAGGTAGCAGGGGAAATCCGCTACGCCGGGTCGCCGGAAGCTCTGCCCGCCGGCTCCCGATAGATTTCCTTTGACTTCACACGACGCAGCGGCGACAACCAGGTCTGATCAGCCGCCGGTCGAGGCGGCTCTATCCCTTTCCACACTCAGGAGAACCTCCATGATCCGTGGAACCCTCCTGCGCTATGGCTTCGCCGTTGCGCTCGGGATTGTCCTGCTGCCGGCAGCGCCCGGCAAGGATCCCGATATCACCTTGAAGGGCCATGTCGTCGTCGGCCAGCACCGGAAGCAACTGGAGGCGGGCAAACTGTATCTCATCAAGGTGGACGGAGAAGGCTTTCAGCCGGTGGTAAGGATCAGCCCCGGGAATTTTATTCTCTACAAGACCTCAGAAGGTTCTTTTGCGGCGTATGTCCACCCTCGGGAGACCCGTGAATACCGCGTCCTGCTCAGCACCTACCCGCAGGACGAAGCGGGCGACGGCCTGCTCGATTACACCCTGACCATCAAGCACGTTCCCCTCGCCCAGCAGCCAGTGCTGACGGAGAAGGCGCGCCTGACCGACACCGACCCGCTCAACAAGGCCGGCAGCGGCTTGCCGCAGAATTGCCGCGTGAAGGCGTTCGAGCTGAAACTGACCGCCAAGAAGGTCTATCTCATTGAGATGGTCCGGGTATCGGGGAAGCTCGATCCGATGGTGGCCCTGGAAGGCCCGGATGGCAACCTCGCGGCGATGAGTTCGGAGGGCAAGCCCAATGTCGATTCGCGGCTGTATTTCGAGCCCAGGCGGACCGGCACCTATCGCGTCCTGGCCACGACCTACGCTCCGGGGACGGGAGAATTCACGGTGCGCGTGCTCTCCGAGGGAGCTCCGGGAACTGAGGCGGCCAGTGCGGTGATCGCCGAGACTGGTTTCAATGACGGTGCCGGCATCAACAGCAATGCGACGCCCGACTCGCCCTATCCGCTGGAGGCGCGCGGCAAGCAGGGTGGCGCTGGTGAGCCGGGCTGGGCGGGGCCCTGGGAACCGGCCTCGCCGCAGGCGGTCTTCCAGAAAAAGGTCGTCTTTGAAGGCGACGGTGCCCTGTACCTGACCAATACCGGAGTGACGCGCCGCCTCAGCGAACCGCAGCAAGGGCGGTTTCTCGTGGAGCAGTACGTCCAGATACCGAAGGACGGCGGCGTTCAATCCTACATCAGCAACCCGGGCGGTTTCCGCAGCGACGGTGCGGTCTGGACCGTGTTCAAGGGCAAGTTCCTCGCCTTCGACGGCGACGGCAAGGGCAGCGGCAAATTCCTGGAAACGCCATTCGCCAGCGAACCCGGCAAGTGGCACAAGGTCACGCTCACCATCGACGTGCCTGCGCAGCGCTGGGAATTCTCGGTGGACGATCGCAAGTTCGAGCCACCGCAACCGCTGCGGTTCCGCTCGACCGAGGATCGTCTATCCTCGATTCGCTACCAGTGTGAGAACGTCCCGGGAGCCTACATCGACGCGGTCCGGTTTCTGCGCGTGCCGGCTGCCCCGGCGAAGAAGTGAGTCGTCAGCATCTATCAGCCATTCGAGAGATCATTCGGGAGGGCATTCCCATGACGAAATGGATAAGGCGGTCGGCCCTGGCGATTCTGCTCGCGCTTGGCTTGCTCGGGTTCTCCGGTCTGCAGGCCCAGGACGTGACGGTCAAGGGCAAGATCCGCATTGGCGGGCACAAGCAAAAGCTGGAAAAAGACAAACTGTACCACGTCAAGGTGGAAGCGGAGGGCTTTCGTCCGCAAGTGAACATTCGGCCGGGCTACTTCCTCTACGCGAACTTCGGCGAGGGCGACACCTTCCAGGGCTACTTTCTCCCTCGCGAAACGCGCGATTATAGCCTTAGCATCGGTCCCGACCTGGGCGACGACCTGGGGGAGGGACAACTCAAGTACACCGTCACGATCAAGAGCATCCCGATGGCCGCCAAGCCGCTCCTAGCGGAGAAGGCCAAGCTCACGAACCAGGATCCGATCTACAAGGTGCCGGAGTTCAACCTCCCGAAGAAGTGCCACTTCAAAGCCTACACGATCAAGCTGAAGGCCAAGCAGTTCTACATTATTGACATGGAAAAAATCTCCGAGGGGATGGATCCGTATCTCTACCTCGAAGACCCCAGCGGCAAGATCGTTGCTCAGGACGACGACAGCGGCGGCGACCTGAACGCTCGGGTGATCTTCCAGCCTCGCCGTGACGGCGAATATCGCATTATCGCAACCACGCTCGTGCCGGCGACGGGTGACTTTCGCTTGACCGTGCGCGGGCAAGAGAAGCAGTGAGTCGCCAGCGTCAGAGCCCGAAGCGCCAGCGAGGGACAAGCCAAACCCCTCGCTGGCGCTTCGGGCTCGGACCAGTGGTCAACCTTCCTCCGCCGCTCGGGCGGGCGTGAGGGCAGGCCGCGGGCGGTACGGAATGCCGCTCTCCATCCACGCCGGCTTCGGCGCCCCGCGCAGGTGGTGATCGAAGAACTGCTGCAGCCGCACCGTGTAATCCTTCTGGTTGGGACGCTTGCGCAGGCCGTGCAGCTCGCCGGGATAGTTGAACAGGTACGCCTCCTTACCCAGCCGCCGCAGTGCCAGGAAGAACTCGATGCCCTGCTGCCAGGGCACCGCGTCGTCGGCGTCGTTGTGCAGCATCAGCAGCGGCGTCTTGACGCGGTCGGCCAGGAACAGCGGCGAATTCTCGATAAAGCGCAGCGGATATTGCCACAAACTGCCGCCAATACGGCTCTGCGTACGCTCATACTGGAACTGTCGCGGCAGCCCCGAGCCCCAGCGGATCCCGCCGTAGGCGCTCGTCATGTTGGCGACCGGCGCCCCCGCCGCCGCCGCCTTGAAGCGATCCGTCTGCGTGATCATGTACGCAATCTGGTAGCCGCCCCAGCTGTGCCCCTGAATGCCGATCGCGTTCTCGTTGACGTAGCCGCGCTCGACGACCGCCTGCACCGCCGGCAGGACGCACTTCAGGGCGCTCTGGCCGGGAGCACCGATCTGGTAAGCGATGTCCGGCAGCAGCACCAGGTAACCATTACTGGCGTAGTACGACAGGTTGATCGAGGTGCCGGGGCGTGGATCGACGAAATTGTGCAGATTCTGCGAAAGACGCTCGTAAATGTAGACGATCAGCGGATACCGCTTGCGGGCGTCGAAGTTCTCCGGCTTGATGAGGATGCCCTGCAGTGGCTTCCCATCGGCGCTCTTGTAGTGGACCAGTTCTGACTTGCCCCAGAGCAGCCCGGCCTTCTGCGGATTGGCGTTACTGATCCTCAGGATCTCCTTGAAGTCGGGGGTGGCGACGTGCAGATCGGGGAAGTCGTAGAAGGACGAAACGGTCAGCGCCAGCACGTCGGCGTTCTTCGCCTTGAGCGGCGGGCCGAAGTTCCTGGCGGCCATGATCAGCTTTTCCGGCGGAGCGCCCGGCCGCAGCCGATAGAAGCCGGTGTCGCGCGTGTGCAGGTTCTCGGCGCGGAGCAACAGCGGCTTGCCGGGATCGACCGTTTTCGCCTGGGGGTCGAGACGGACGTAACGGAGTTGCAGTTTCCCAGCGCGACCGGCGCCGGCGGTCAGGTTACGCGCGCCGCTGCCGTCTAGTGCTACTTGCCAGATGTCGTAACAGTCATATAGCAGGACATCGCGATCCTCGGGAGTCCAGCCGCCCATGCCATAGGGCGGGGGCAGACCGGCGGTATCGAAATCCTCCTGCGCGAAACGAACGCCGAACTTGCCGGTCAAATTGATGATCTTGCCGCCGGGCAGCGCGATCGTGTTCCAGTCCTTGCCGTCATGGAAGAGCGCGTACTTGCCACCGGGCGAGAGCAGCAGCGGTCCCTCGTGCTTGCGCCGCAGAGGAATGCGGCTGCCGTCGGCGAAGTTCACCAGGAAATGGTCCGCGTAGATGCCGTCGTAGCCGAGCAGCACGCGATAGGGCCGATCGTCGTGACCCAGTCCCCAGTTCGCGTTGCCAACGGTGGTAACGTCGGCCAGCGCCGAGTCGGCCAGCTGGATCAATTTTCCCTCTTTGAGATGGTAGACGGCGCGGAAGGTGCGCTGCGCTTCTCTGGGGGCGCGTATCTTCTCCATCGGCGGGACGAAATCGCCTTTCCAGTGCCACAGCTCGACAGCTACCTTATCCTCCTTTTCGGAGGCTTTACTGGGCTTTTCGGGCGGCGGGGCGACCCCAAGGACGAGTCGGCGTCCATCGGGCGAGAAGGACAGCGGAGCGCTTTCGCTAAGGACCATGCCGGGACGGAGGCCGGGGGTCGTCGGTGAGACCAACTCAGTCACGTGAGACGCACGGAGAGGACGCGACTGTCCCGCTTCCGCAGCGGCCTCGGCGAGGGCGGCTTGGCGGTCCCAGCGGTAGAGCCGCCAGCGCGGCCCGCTCGCGCCGCTCTCGCCGCGATCGCTGAGGAAGGCGAGTTGCGTCTGCTTCTCGTCCCAGGTCAGTTTCGTCGCCCGGCCGGGGCCGCTCAGGAGCGGGACCGGGAAGGCGGGGTTGCCCGGTGTCACGCCGTACAGGGTGGCGGAGCCTTCCCGCTTCACCGGGGCGAAGACCAGCGTGCGACCATCCTTGCTCAGCGTGAACTCGACCACGTCGGCGAAGACGCGCTCGCTATGATCGTTCAGGTCGCGCAACACCAGGTCGGTGCCGACCTCCTTCGCCTTGCCGCCCTTTTTCTTGCCGCCGACCGGCTGGCCCAGGGCAAGCTTTTTCGTGGCCTTGGTGTCGTCGGCAACCGTGTCGCGATGATAGACGACGAAACGGCCGGCGTCCTCGGCCAGCTGGAACGCCTTGACGCGCGGGACGCGCAAGAGCTGGCCGCTCGCCAGGTCAACGATGCCGAGACTGTTGCGCGC
The DNA here is from genome assembly GCA_035637055.1 of Gemmataceae bacterium. GTDB lineage: Bacteria > Planctomycetota > Planctomycetia > Gemmatales > Gemmataceae > DASPXY01. Next base: position 5,572 of record DASPXY010000289.1, read on the forward strand.
CGTCTCGTCCACCTTGCCCGCCTTTTTCAGTTTGTCGAGTTCAGCGGTCGTCGGAGTGATCTGAAAGACCAGGAAGCGGTTGTCGGCGGTGAAGGCGAGCCGGCTGGGCGGCTCGCTCGGCGCGGCCTTTGTCAGCGACGATTTCGGCAGCGTAGTGGGGAACCACGGCCGGCTGCCGCGCGGGTAGCGTGCCTCGCGGCCGCTGGGAAGGTGCCGGATTACGACCTCGCCATCCCCTTCCTGCGGCGTCAGGGCGTAGGCGATGAACTTGCCGTCGGGCGAGAGCCGCTGACCCTGGAGCGAGCGCCAGGCGTCGTAATCGCTGTGCTGCACGGGCCGCTTAGTCTTCGGCTGCTGCGCCAGCACGTGCCCGGACAGGAGCAGAGCCAGAGTGCAGAGCGGAAAAACGACATGGCGGAGCCCTAAACGAGGCAGATACTTCATGGTTGCGGTCCTGGAAGGATGGAGGCAAGCGTGACACGGCCAGCGACATGCTACGCCACACTGGCGTGAGCAGCAACAGCGCGGTAGCATCAGGGCCATTCGGAGAGCCTCCGAATTGTGATCCATTCGTTCATCTTGTTATGGAGGTCACATCATGAGCGCGTTCTGGAGGACGGTTCTCGTCCTTGGCCTGCTGGCCCTCGGCGGATCGGCGAGCCTGCCCGCCGCGGACGACGTGCCTGCGAAAAACCCCAGCAGCGCCGTCAAGAAACTCAGGCCGCGGTTCACCATCGGCAAGGAGACGACCGTGGTCAGCGGCCCGCTCGACCGGGACGGCTACATCGACTACGCGACCGCTCTGAACCAACGCCTGCTCCGCGGGGCAACCCCGGCAAACAACGCCAACGTGCTGTTCTGGCAAGCGCTCGGCCCGCGCCCCAACGGGGCGGCGATGCCCCCGGAGTTCTTTGAGTGGCTGGGGATCGACCCGCCGCCAGAACGTGGGGATTACTTCATTGACCTGTTCCGTTACTGGCGCGGTTTTATCGCGAACGACCTGCTCACGGAACAGTCGGATCGGAATATGGGCGAGCCCTGGACGGCGAAAGAGTATCCCCACTTCGCTACCTGGTTGAAGGCGAACGAAAAACCGCTGGCGCTGGTCGTCGCGGGCACGAAACGCTCGCACTACTTCTCGCCGCTGGCGCCACCCCGGACAGCGGAAAAAACCAGCGCCTTGGTCGCGGTCTACTTCCCAACCCTCCAGGGGGCTCGCGACCTCATGCGCACTCTCTGCACTCGCGCCATGTTGCACGTCGGTGAAGGGCGCCATGACGACGCCTGGCAAGATCTCATCGCCTGCCATCGGCTCGCCCGGCACGTGGGCAGCGGCGGTACGCTGATGCAAGGAATCTACGGCATCGCGATCGATCTCAGCGCCAGCGCGGTGGATCTGCGGTTCCTCGCACACACCAAACACACCGCACGGCAACTGCGCGACTGTCTCCGCGATCTGCAGCAGTTGCCGCCGCTGCCGACGATGGCGGAGCGAGTCGATCTCACCGAGCGTTTCGTCTCGCTTGACCTGATCACCAGGGTCGAACGCCACGGGCTTCGCTCGTTGGACGGCGTCTTTGCGGAGGCCCAGGCCGCGGCCGCTGATCCCAAGGTGCAGCAGGTGCTTGAGGCCATTCACTGGGATCCGGCGCTGCGCACCGTCAATCGTTGGTTGGATCGCCTCGTCGCGGCCACGAGCGTCAAGGATCGCAGTGTCCGGCAGAAACAACTGGCTCAGATCGAAGAGGAGTTGCGGGCGTTGAAGGGCAAACTCGGCAATGCGAAGAACCTGGGCAAACTCCTGCTGGACCGCAAGCCATCGGCCGCGGCGCGAAGCCAACTGGTCGGCGAGGCCTGGAGCGCCCTGCTGGTCCCTGCGTGTTCCCGGATGCAGCTGGCCAGTGATCGGCACGAGCAAGTGCAGCGCAATCTCCAGGTGGCGTTCGCCCTGGCCGCCTATCAGCGCGAACACGGCCGCTACCCGAAGACGCTCGCCGCGCTGGCCCCCAGGTACATCGCCGAGGTGCCGCTGGATCTCTTCAGCGACCGGGCGCTGATCTATCGGCCGTCGGGGAATGGCTACTTGCTCTACAGCGTCGGCCCCAACGGCAAGGACGAGGACGGCCGCGACTTCGAGAGCGACCCGCCGGGCGATGATCTGAGCGTCCGCATGCCGCTGCCGAAGCCCCGGCAATAGGCCACGTCAAATCAACGAGCGCTCGCGCAACCGAGAGACGAAGCGCTCCAGCTGGCTCATATCGTGCAGCGGTGGGCCGTGGCCGAAACAGACCAGCGATGGCCGTAAATCCCAGAGGATTCCCACCGAACGCAGGTTTTCCCGCGGATCGACGGAGAAGAACGGCGGCGGCTGGCGCAGGCCAGGCTCGCCGGTCAAGAAATGAATGTTCGCCAGCACATCGCCGGCGATGGCCAGGCGATCCGCCTCGCGAAAGTAGACGACGTGTCCGGGAGTGTGGCCCGGTGTGTGGATCACTCGGAAGCCGCCTACCTGGTCACCGTGGCTCAGCACGCGATCGACGCGATGCGGCGGCCCGGACCAGAAGATGCCGCCGAGGCGCGTGAGCCAGTTGCGCGGCAGCATCGGCATGCGGCCCTCCATTGTTGGTGCGTCCGCCGCGTGGCAGGCCAGCGGCACGCGAAAGCGCCGACAAACCGCCTTGACCGCTCCCTGATGGTCGGGATGACAGTGTGTCAGCGCCATCAGCGATAGCTTGCGTCCTTTGAGTTGGCGGAGGATGCGCCGCGTGGCCCAGCGCGTGCCGCCGTCGATCAGCGTGTCGCCGGCGAGGTAGACGTTGATCAGGTGACGCGGCCAGCCAGACAGCAGCCAGACGTCAGCGGCGACCTTTTCCACGGGGCGGCCCTTTCGGCTTCTTCTCGTCCGTCTCGCGGAAGACCTTCGCCGCTAACGTCAGGCCCTCCCAGCAAGCGGGAAAGCCGGCATAAGGGGCGATATGCAGCAGTGTCTCGACGATATCCTGCCGGCTGGCGCCGTTGTTCAGGGCCATGCGAATGTTCAGCTCCAGGCCGAGCGAGCGTCCCGTCGCGGCGAGGGCGGCGATGGTCACCAGGCTGCGCGTGCGCAACTCCAGTTGCGGCCGGCTCCAGACCTCGCCCGCCAGGAACTCGATGACGTAGTTCTCGAAGTCGGGGCAGATGTCTTGCCAGACGGCGCGGATTTGCTTCGCCTGCTCCGGCCCGAGCATTTGCTGGAGCAACTTCGCTCCACGCTTTTTTCGGTCCGCAATATCCATGAAGCACCCTCCACGCAGACGACCGCATCCCGGCAGGTGTCTTAACGGTTCGGGTGCCTCGCGACCAGCCTGCCAGCGAGCCGAAACGAGCGGCGGGGTTTATCCCCGCCGTGCCGGGCCGCAGACGGCGGGGATAAACCCCGCCGCTCGTTCCCAATTGGTCACGCTTTCGGCGTGAACGTCAGCTGGCCGCGCTTCTCGTCGTAGTCGATCGCGACCGTCTGCCCGTCGCGCACCTTGCCTTCGAGAATCTGCCGCCCCAGCACGTTCTCCACCTCCTTCTGGATGGCGCGCTTCAGCGGCCGCGCCCCGTACGACGGATCGTAACCCACACGCACCAGGTGCGTCTTGGCCCGGTCGGTCAACTCCAGGGTGATCTTCCGCTCCGCAAGCCGGTCGCGCAACCGTCGCAGCTGGATCTCGACGATGTCCTTGAGGTGCGCCTCCGACAGCGCATGGAAGACGATGATCTCGTCCACACGATTGAGGAACTCCGGCCGGAAGTGGTTCCGCAGCTCCTCGATCACCGCGTCTTTCATGCGATCGTAAATCTCGCCGATGTACGACCCCTTGTACTGCAGGATGCGATGACCGCCGATGTTGCTCGTCATGATGACCAGCGTGTTCTTGAAGTCCACGGTGCGGCCCTGGCCGTCGGTCAGGCGGCCGTCGTCGAGGATCTGCAAAAGCACGTTGAAGACGTCGTGATGCGCTTTTTCGATTTCGTCGAACAGGATGACGCAGTACGGCCGCCGCCGCACTGCCTCGGTCAGCTGGCCGCCCTCCTCGAAGCCGACATAGCCTGGCGGCGCGCCGACCAGCCGCGATACCGTGTGCTTCTCCTGATACTCCGACATGTCGATGCGGATCATCGCCCGCTCGTCGTCGAACAGGAACTCGGCCAGCGCTCGCGCCAGTTCCGTCTTGCCCACGCCGGTCGGCCCCAGGAAAATGAACGACCCGACCGGACGATTCGGATCCTTCAACCCGGAGCGCGCGCGGACCACCGCATCAGCGACCGCGTCCACTGCCTCGCCCTGGCCGACGACGCGCTTATGCAACTCCTCGCCCAGATGGAGCAACTTCTGCACCTCGCCTTCGAGCAGTTTCGAGACCGGAATGTGCGTCCAGCGACTTACAACCTCGGCAATGTCCTCTTCCGTCACCTCCTGTTTGACGAGTTGCCCCGGGCCGCCGAGGTGCGGCGCGATCTCGAGCACTTTCAGTTCGCGTTCGAGGTCGGGGATGGCTCCATGCTCCAGGCGCGCGACGGCTTCCCAGTCATAGCGGCCCTTGGCCTGCTCTAGATCCGCACGCAGCTTATCCAACTTGGCACGCAAATCGCCAAGGCGCTGTGTCTCTTTCTTCTCCTCTTCCCACTGCTTCTTGACTCCCTCCTCTTGCTTTTTGAGGTCCGTCAACTCCTTCTCAAGTTTCGCCAGGCGTTCCTTCGACGCCGCATCCTTCTCCTTCGCCAGCGAAACCCGCTCAATTTCCAGCTGCATCACGCGGCGGCGCACGTCATCGAGTTGCGCCGGCACCGAGTCGATCTCGGTACGCAGTTTCGCCGCAGCCTCGTCCACGAGATCGATGGCCTTATCCGGCAAAAAGCGGTCGGAAATGTAGCGATTCGACAGCACCGCAGCGGCGACCAGGGCAGAATCCTTGATTGTGACCTTGTGATGCGCCTCGTAGCGCGATTTCAGGCCGCGCAGAATCGAGATGGTGTCCTCCACCGACGGCGGTTCGACCATCACCGGCTGGAAGCGCCGCTCGAAGGCGGGATCCTTCTCGATGTGCTTGCGGTACTCGTCGAGGGTTGTCGCGCCGATGCAGTGCAACTCGCCACGGGCCAGCATCGGCTTGAGGAGGTTGCCGGCGTCCATCGCACCCTCGGCCTTGCCGGCGCCGACAACCGTATGCAACTCGTCGATGAACAGAATAACCTCCCCCTGGGACTCCTGGACATCTTTGAGCACGGCCTTGAGCCGCTCCTCGAACTCGCCGCGGAACTTCGCCCCGGCGATGAGCGCGCCCATGTCGAGCGCCACGACACGCTTGTTCTTCAATCCCTCCGGTACATCGCCGCGAGTGATTCGAGTAGAAAGACCCTCCACAATAGCGGTCTTGCCCACGCCAGGCTCGCCAATCAGCACGGGATTATTCTTGGTGCGGCGCGAAAGTACCTGGATGACCCGGCGGATCTCCTCGTCGCGCCCGATCACGGGATCCAGTTTGCCCTCTCGGGCCAGCTGAGTCAGATCACGGCCGTAGCGCTCCAGCGCCTCAAACTTCGTCGCCTCCTGGAGCTTTTCGCGGGAGAAACCCAATTCCTTCAGACTTCGCCCGGCGACCCCGGTATCCTCGAGCGCGGCCAACAACAAGTGCTTGACGTCAACCCGCTCGTCCTTCAGCTTCTTCGCCTCGTCCTCGGCGCGGTCAAGCAGTCGGTTGAGGCGGCTGCTGATGGCGATGCGATCGGGATTGGCGCCGGAGCCGGTCACCTGCGGCCGTTTCTTCAGTTCCTCGTCGAGTCGCCCCTTCAGTGTCTCGACGGGGACGCCTGCCCGGTTCAGCAGCCAGATGGCTTGGCCGCCGTCCTGATTCAGCAGGGCAAGCAGCAGGTGCTCGACGTCGAGTTGCTGGTGGTTGCGATCCGCGGCCAGCTTGTGGGCGGCCTGCAGCGCCTCTTGCGATTTTTCGGTCAGGCGGTTCATGTCCATGTGGAAGTTCCTCTCCGAGCCCGGGACGGGCTCTGTCGTCGTGGGGCGCGGGGCCGGGAGGGCGAGGCTCCTGGAGAGCGAGGCTCCTGCCGAGCCAAGCTAACTAGCGGCTCGGCAGGAGCCTCGCCCTCCAACGCCGTCGGGGAGGAAAGCGGCTCGGCAGGAGCCTCGCCCTCCCGACACGGGCACCCACTATTTTAGAGTGACCTGGACCGCAATTCGATTCAAGGAAACCCTCGCCGCGCTTGCCGAAGCGCCCCAGACTGTACCAACCGCAACCGGCGTGCCGACCCGTTGTAGCTGATGGCGCTCCTGGGGTTTGACCCTTCACGCCGACCCTGTTACAGTACGAACATGAGACGCGGTGTGCCCGTCTCGCCGGGTGTGGCTGTCGCCCGCGCATACTGCGTGGACGAAGTGCTCGCCCGGCGGGAGCCCCATTATCTGGATTCCGCCGCCCTGTCCGACGAGGTCAGCCGGTTCGACAACGCCTGCGCCGCGGCGGCGCAGGAACTCGACGCCATCGTGGCCCGCGTGCGCGAGCAGATCGGCGAGGAGGAGGCCGGCATTTTCCAGGCCCACCGCCTGCTGCTGCGCGATCCGGCCTTTATCACCAAGGTCAAGTCGGCGATCCTCAATCGCCACGTGGACGCCCGCACCGCCCTGCATGACGTCCTTGACGAGTACGCCACCCTGTTTGCTCAGATTCAGGACGAATACCTCAAGGAACGCATGGCCGACCTGCGCGACGTTATCGGCCGTGTCCTCGCGCAACTGGCACTGCACGAAGGCAAGCACACCATCGAGGTGAACGAGCCGGTCGTCATTGTCGCCCCCGAGATTCTGCCGTCGCAGGCGCTGACGTTCGAGCGCCTCAAGGTCGCCGCCATCGTCACTGAGACCGGCGGTACTACCGGCCATGCTGCCATTCTTGCCCGTTCGCTCGGCATTCCCGCCGTCTCCGGCCTGCGCGGTATTCTCAAAGACGTGCAAACGGGGGATCTCGTCGCCGTCGATGGCCGCGAGGGACACGTCTACCTCCGGCCCGGTCCCGAGGTCGAGTCCGCGTATCGCAAACTCCAGCGCGAGTATGTCGATCTTCGCGATCGTCTGATCGAGAATCGCGACCAGGAAGCGATCTCCGCGGACGGTGAGCGCGTCGAATTGCTGGCGAACGTCAATAGCCCGCCGGATGCCGTCATGGCAGGCCGCGCCGGTGCCAGCGGCGTCGGCCTGTATCGCACGGAATATCTCTTCCTGACGCATCCGACCGTCCCCACCGAGGACGAGCAACTCACGGCGTACAAGGCGGTCATCGAGGCGGCGCCGAATCAGACGGTGACGATCCGGACCCTCGACCTGGGCGGCGACAAGCACGTGCCATATCTCGGGCATGAGCGCGAGGCCAATCCGTTCATGGGCTGGCGGAGCATTCGCCTCAGCGCCGACTATCCCGAGTTCTTCCAAACGCAACTCCGCGCCATCCTCCGCGCCGGCCTTTTCGGCAAGGTCAGCCTGCTCTTTCCGATGATTAGCACGCTCGAAGAAGTGCAGCGCGTCAAGCGCGTCGTCAAGCGCACGCGCAATCAGTTGCGGCGCGAGGGGGTGCCGTTCGGGGAGGATGTGCCGCTGGGCGTCATGCTTGAAGTGCCGGCAGCGGCGCTCTGCATCGACGCGATCCTGCGCGAGGTGGACTTCATTAGCATCGGCTCGAACGACCTGATCCAGTACCTGATGGCGGCCGACCGCGACAATCCGAAGGTCGCCCACCTGTGCGAGCCGTTCAACCCGGCGGTGATGCGTGTGCTGGCGCAGATCATCAAGGCGTGCAACGATCAGGGCAAACCGGTGACGCTATGCGGCGAGATGGCGGGGCGGCCGCGCTGCTTCCTGCCGCTGTTCGGCATGGGGCTGCGGCGGTTGAGCATGAGCCCGGCGTTCGTGCCGAGCATCAAGGAGATAGTCCGGCGGACCAGCACCGTAACGGCGCGCGAGATCGCCCGGCGCGTGCTGCACATGAACACGGTCGGCGAGGTGCGCGGCTATCTCACCCGCAAGAGCCGTGAAATCTGCCCGAATGTGGCCTTCCTCGATGTGAGCAAGTGACGGAATGGTGGATGGTGGATGGTGGATGGTGGATGGTGCAGAGGGAGCTTGCTTCCCTTCACCATCCACCACCCACCATCCACCATCCACCGCTCTATGGGTGGCAGCCGCGGGCGGTCGTCCAGCTCGCCTGCAACGCGAGCGGCACGGCGGGGCTCGAACGGGCAACGGTGTCCTGGGAGTTCTCGGCGGGGTCGTCGTTGCTGTCGGCGAGCGAGCGACTGGTGCGAATGACGAGCAATCGCTGAGCCACCACCAGCTCATCCGCCTGGACGAAACAGCGATAGCCGAGCGCACGCGGGTTGTCGAAGTGGGCGCCGAGGACGAGATACTCGTTGGGGGCGACCGTGACCGACCAGCTCAACGCGGGATAGGTCTGGCGGCGGCGCTGGTAGCTGACCTCCCAACCGGTGCGGTCGGCGGCGACTTGCCACTCCGGCAATTTCTCACCGTAACGCACCTGCGGCGTGAACTGGAGCGTGGTCCTGCCG
>DASPXY010000290.1:0-6657 GCA_035637055.1 Gemmataceae bacterium
GGTCCTGCAGGGCGTAGATCGTGTCGTAGCCGATGGCCCAGAAGATGGTGGCGACGAAGAGGCCGACGGCTGGCCAGCCGATCTCGTTGCGCACGGCCGACCAGGCCATGATCGCGCCCCACCCGAACGCCATGCCCAGAATGGCCTGGGGGAGCGGCAGAACCCGTTTGGCCAGCGGGTACAGGACGGCCAGGAGCAGCGCGGCGGGTGCCAGGGCGATTGTGAGGGGGTTGAGCAGGAAGACCAGGCCGGCGGCGATCCCGATCAGCGCGAGAAAGACGGCCACGGCCGCTCTTGGCTGCATGCGGCCGGACGCAAGGGGACGCTCGCGAGTGCGCTGGACCCGCCGGTCCAGGTCGCGGTCCCAGAGGTCGTTGACGGTGACCCCTGCGCTCCGCATGACAAACACGCCTGCCACGAAGATGGCGGTCAGCGAAAGGGGCGGGTGCCCGTCGCCGGCGAGGACTAGCGCCCACAGGGTCGGCAAGAGCAGCAGGAAAGAACCGGTTTGATTGCGGAGGCGAATGAGGTCGGCCAAGTCGGACCAGGAGAGCGACAGTCCTCCAAGAGCGGCCATGGGCGTACGGTAGCGAATCAGGTTCCGGGGTGTCAAGGAGACGGCCGTGAGAGTTTTCGTTGCGATTGGCTCGCATTTCTTGTATAACGCCACCGGAACACAAGTCAGCCGGGCGCCCGCCATCGATTCGAGGAGACCTGCGCACATGCTGCTTCCCTGTTCGGCCCAGCGTCCTCTCATGCGCTTCTTCGTGCTGGCGACGGTCGTGACCGCGCTTGGCTGCGGGCAGAAGCTCGTCTTCCCGCGATTGGAGTTCAAGTCGGACGAGGCGAAGTCCCCCAGCATCCCTTTGACGGTCCGTCTCGAGATCCCCGAGGCCCTCAAGCACGCGCAGTTGTTCTATAAGGATTCGTGCGGAGTGCCCCAGGCGATTCCTCTGGGGGAACGGCTCGCCGAGCAAGTGAAGGCGGATGCGACTGGGGTCTTTGAGAAGACCTTCGAGGGAAACCCGAAAGATCCCGCGGACGCCGTGCTCAGCGCTGCGCTCGAGACCGGGGAAATGAACCTGGCCATCCCTCGACGGGAGATCGGGGAGTATCCGCTCAAAGTATTGGTGCGCTTGCGGGTCACGGTGGTCGATATGGAGGGCAAGACCCTTCTCAACGAGCCGGTCAAGGGCGAAGGCAAGTGGACCGTGACGACCGACGGCACCAACTGCACGGTTCAGGGGTTGATGCTGCCGGTGACGGAGGCATTGGAGAAACTGTCGGATCGGTTGGTGGACAGCCTGACCCAGTCGGTCAAGATTCGCGACTGGGCCATTCGCTTGGGGACTCGCAAGGAGATGATGGCCGCAGGCCGGCCTGGCGGGAGCGGGGGCACGGGCGCGCCGCCGACCGCGACTGCCGAGGCACCGACCCTCAGCTTCCTGGCGTCCCTCGAGGATGAGAACCGCAATCAGGTGCTGGAGGCTGGTGAGAAGGTCGTCGTCCGCGTGGAGGTTGCCAACGCCGGTCCGGGCGTCGCGCGCGGCGTGGCGGTCGAGCTCTCGGGCACGCCGGCTCTGGTGAAGGAATTCGTCAATCCGACGTTGCTCGGCGATATCCAACCAGGCGAGAAAAAACAGGCGACGATCACCACGACGCTACCGGCCATTTTCCCCGAACAGCAGGCGGAACTGCTGGTGCAGGTCACCGAAGCCGGCGGCAAGGGGCCGCCAACCCGCAAGCGGTTCGTGGCGTCCGTCATGTCCGGCGCGGGCGCCCGCGAGCCGGTCGAGGTGCTCTCGGTCGATGTGGATCAGATTCCTGCCAGAGTCCAGGGATTTGAACGTCGCACCTCGTATGCGTTGGTGGTCGGCCTCGGAGGCTATCGGGAGGAAAGTATCCCGCGTCTGAAACATGCCCGGCGCGATGCCGAGGTCGTCGCCAAGCACTTGACCGCACTGGCGGGGTTCCCGTCCGAGAACGTGCGGGTCTTGACGGACGAGCGCGCGCTCCTGGTCGATCTTCAGGACACCTTCGACGACTGGCTGCCCCGCCAGGCCAACGCGTCAGGGATCGTCTTCGTCTATCTGATCGGCAACGCCGTCCTGGATGCGGAGGGCACCGACATCATCCTGATGCCCTACGAAGGCCGGCCCGACCTCGCGCGCCGGGGCTACTCGCTGAACCGGCTGCAGGACGTCCTGGCGCGCTTGCCGTCCCGGCTGAACTTGGTCTTTGCCGACCTCTCGTTTCCGGCCGGGGACGGCAAGGGCGACCCGCGACAGCTCCCGTGGAGCGTGCGCAAGGCTGGTGACAAGCGCCGCACCGTCGTGATCGGGTCGTCCTCCACGAACGGGCCCAGCCTCTCCTGGGATGCCGGACAGCACGGGCTGTTCACTTATCACTTTCTCAAGGCTATTCGGGGCCAGGGCGACGCCGACGCCAACGGTTGGGTGGATGTGGGAGAGATCATCACCTATCTGCGGGAGCAGGTGCCCAAGGGCGCGGCCGAGCTGAAAAAGCAGCAGGTGCCGGCGGTAAGCCCAGAGGTGGAGCCGGACGGCCCGATCGGCACCTTCCCCTTCAGCAAGGCGCGCCGGCGGGGTTGAATTCTTCAGGACGGCTTGTTAGAGTGGGCGCCCGAGCCGGCGTAGCTCAGTGGCAGAGCAGCTGATTCGTAATCAGCAGGTCGGTGGTTCGACCCCACTCGCCGGCTCCACTCAACTCACCTTCATCCATCATCTTTTTCGGAAGGAGGCCAGCAATGATGAAAGGAAGATTGCCCATCACCGTCTTCTTCACGGTTCTTGTCGGGCTCGCATCGGCCACGAGCGTGGCGCTTGCGGGCTCGGAGCAGGACGCCGCGGAAACCGGCCGGCTCTTGGCGATTCTCTTGGACTCCGGTCGGGTCACGGTGGGGGCCAACCAAACGCTCATCAACGACGCCGAAAAGGGCGACAAGGGCTTTACGCCCGAGGCGTTCGAAAAGCAGTTGGTCGAGAAGTTCAAGGAACGGTCCGGAGTCGATCTGACCAACCTCAAGACCGCCAACGTTCCCGAGAAAGCCAAGAAACTGTTGCCACAACTGGTTGAAGCGTCCAAACAGACCGTCGCCGAGAATCAATCGATCATTAATAAGAAGGGGGTCGGCTTTAAGGGCTTCATACCGGCGACCTTCGGCACCCAGGCGGCCGCCAAGTTCAGCGCCAAGGCAGGAATTTACCTCAAGCAGACCACGCACGACGGGTTGTTGCGGAACCCCGCCAACAAGGCCGACGGGTTCGAAGCGGGCGTGCTGCAAAAGTTTGCCGATCCGGCGTACCCCCGCCAGGGCGAGAAAATTGTCAGCGAGGCAGCGGATGGCGGGAAAACCCTCCGGGTGATGCTGCCCCTCTTTTACGGCAAGGGATGCCTCACGTGCCATGGGGAGCCCAAGGGCGAGAAGGACATCTCGGGTTATAAGAAAGAGGGAGCGAAGGAAGGGGATTTAGGCGGTGCGATCAGCGTCAAGCTGCCGCTGAAGTAATTTCCCGCGCGTCTCACTGCTCGTCATTGGCGAGGGCCCATACCAGGGCCAGGGTGAAGCGCGCGATCAAAGCGAGCAGCTCGGGCTTGATCTTCTCGGGCGTGTCGGTCGGCTGATGGAAGTCCGGGTGGGATCCCGCCGTCACGATTGCGGCGGTGGGAAGCCCCGCCTCCGCGAACGGCACGTGGTCCCCACCTGGAAACAGGCCGTACAGTTCCAGCTTGTCGCCTGCGGCGACCTTCTCGGCCGCAGCCTGCGCCGCGGACTTCTCGAGTTTTGCGAGCCCCACCATGATGTGACCGTTTCCGACCCCCGCGTGATCGACATTGATCATCGCCTTCGCGGTGCTCAGGGGATAGCGCGGGTGGGCCACATAGAACCGTGACCCCAGGAGGCCCTGCTCTTCGCCAGCGAAGGACAGGAACAGGAGGCTCCGCTTGGGTCTGCTGCCGGTGGTAGCGAGGACGCGGGCGATCTCCAGCACCACGGCTGTGCCGGACGCGTTGTCGTCCGCGCCGGGGAAGACCAGGCCGGCCTGGATCCCGAAGTGGTCGTGATGGGCGCCCAGAATGATGGTCTCCTCGCGAAGTGCCGGATCGGAGCCCGGCCACCGCGCGAGGATGTTCGAGGCCGTCGCGTCGAGCCGGCGTGCGACCATCTCCATGCGCAGCTCCGTGCCTGTGTCCGCGGATCGTGCGGCAAGTTGACGGTCCATCTCCTCTTGAAAGGACCGAACGGAGCGACCGAGGGGGTGCAGGATGGCATCGGCTGCGGCGGGCGTGATCCACAGTCCAGGCAGAGCGGGAGGCGCCGCACCTTCGTAGAGAGCCACCGGCCGGGTCGTCATTCCACGGCGCTCCTCGTAAGGGCTCAGGATCGGACCGGTCACGGTCAGGTAGGCCACAGCGCCCCTGGCGTGGGCGGTCCGGACCTTGTCCGCGTGGGTCACGCGCCCTGGAAAACCCTTGGGCTGTCCGCGGAGGAAAAGCACAACCTTACCGGCTGCCGGGAGGCCCTGGTACTCGTCGAGCCCCTGGCCTGGAGCGGCGATGCCATAACCAACAAAGAGCACCGGGGCTGAGACTTGCCCCGTGGGGGCCAGGTTTATGATTGGGAGGAAGTCCTGGCCCTTTTCGAGCGCCACCACGCGCCGGTCGACTCGAATCTCCGCATGCACAAGTGTGTCGATTTGCACCGTAGTGATCGGAAACGGTTGCAACGCGGCCTCAGGTAAGTGGCGTGCGATGTAGGCCGCGGTCGCTTGGCCGCCGGTTGTCCCGGATTGTCGCCCGTCGAAATTGGAAAGCTCCCGGACGGTTTGCATGAGTTGAGTGGGGGAGATATGGGCGGCCAGCTTGGCGAATTCGTCAGGATCGGCCGAGTACCCCGGTGAGGCGATGCAAGTCAGGATGATGACCGACAAGACTCCTGGCACGCGCATGGCGCGGGATTATAGCACGGAGATTGCAAGAGCCCTGTCCGAGCATATTTCGACCAATCTTTCCTCTTGCTTTCTGTCCCGTCTTTCTGTAGAGTCACGGCGTTCGGCTGCCTCCAGAGGGCCTCAGAAGAAGGTACTGCTAGCACAGAGCACATCAAAAAGCTTCGTAGCTGCGGTTCATTTCATTAACGCATGAGGGATTAGGCGTGGAGTATGGTGCAGAAGGCGGTGAGCACGTGCGCGTCTCATCTGATTACCTTGCCCTATCGTTGTTCGGGCTAGTCGCGGCCGGTGCATTGGTGGCTGTGCCGGTGTTCGGGTATTACGTTGGCTATACCTGGATAGACTGGGCGCTCCTGATTGTCCTGTATTTCGCTTCGGGGCTGGGGATTACCGTGGGGTATCACCGGCTGATCGCCCATCGGAGCTTCGAGTGCAGGGCATGGGTCAAGGGGGCGTTGTTGATTGCGGGGGGCTGGGCGCTGGAGAATTCGGCCTACAAGTGGGCGGCCGACCATGTCCGGCACCATGCGCGGTGTGATCAAGAGGAAGACCCGTACAACGCCACGCTTGGCTTCTGGCACAGTCATTTGTTATGGATCTTCAACAAGGCTCCGCAAGATCTTCGCGAAAAATACGAAGCGCCGTTTCGCAAGGATCCGATCGTGATGTGGCAGCATCGCTACTATGCCATCATTATGCTGTCCGGACTGGCGCTACCGTTCGCAGTGGGGACGGCCTACGGCGGGTGGAAGAGCGGGTTTGGGTGCTTCCTGCTGGCCGGGGTGGCCCGGATGTTCCTCGTTCTCAATTCCACCTTCTGCATCAATTCCGTCTGCCATCTCTGGGGAGATCAGCCCCACACGTCGGCGGATTCAAGCCGGGACAATTGGCTGGTGTCGCTCGTCACGCTCGGCGAGGGCTATCACAATTACCATCATGCGCATCAGCGGGATTACCGCAACGGGCCCCGCTGGTACAATTTCGACCCCTCCAAGTGGTTCATCTTCTGGCTGTCGTTGACCGGGCTGGCATGGAATCTCTATCGGATGCAGCCGGAGCGTATCCGGTATCAGGCGTAGGCGGATTGTGACATTCACCCCTGAGATCCCGTTGGGGTCGGGGAAGGGCGTTCAATAAGTTGACGAGCCGCACGGCGGTTCACCAGTGGAAAGGAGTCGGGTATGGCCAAAGCGATGACGAAGTCTCAGGTTACCGAGCACCTAGCCGGCAAAGGTGGAATCACCAAAAAGGCGGCAGGCCAGTTTCTAGACGAGCTGGCCTCCCTGGCCTATAAGGAGGCCAAGAACACCTTCACCTTGCCCGGGATCGGCAAGTTGGTGCTGGTCAACCGGAAAGCCCGGATGGGTCGTAACCCCCAGACCGGAGAACCGATCAAGATCCCGGCCAAGCGAGTGGTGAAGTTTCGGGTCGCGAAGGCCTGCAAGGAGGCCGTCTTAGGGAAAAGATAACGACAGCAGTACTAACCGGAGTCTTTTCGGGGAAGGGCCGCCATGACGCATCGGGCGGCCCTTCTTTTTTCAAGGCGGGAACGCTTACAGCAACGTTTTAACGTTCTCGGGAGGGCGGGCAAGAACGGCCTGCTCCCCTTTCTCGATGATCGGGCGCTGGATCAACTCCGGATAGACGACCATCAGCCTGATCAGCTCCTCATCGCTCACGTCTT
>DASPXY010000291.1:0-4630 GCA_035637055.1 Gemmataceae bacterium
AATAGCGTGATCGACAGCACCGCGATCGGCACCGAAGCCGAGACGGTCATGCCGACCTTGAGCAGCAGGTAGAGTGAGGAGGCACCGAAGACGATGCCGAGCAAGGCGCCGACGACGACGGCAGGCCAGGTGAACTCCGGCAGGTTGGCGTAGTCGGGCACGTACGGCTTGTGCCCTTCGCCCCCTTCACCCGGAGGAGTCGGCGCTCCGGCCGGAACTTCGGTGATGTTCGTCGATGCCATCGCAAGCACTCCCTGGCTTCCCGCGGTGGAGATGGTACGGAGCGGCCGCGCCCCGCTGCGCGAATTTGACACAAGCCCGGAGCGCCGGCGGTGGGATGGTCCCGTCGCTGGCGCTCCGGGCTTGTGTCAGCTGAGGATAGCTTCGCGGGTGGGGGCGGTGATTTCAAGCCCCTGGAGCGCGATTCTCCTGGGTTCTTCCCGCTTGCGGATTAGCAGCCCGTTGAAAAACCCCTCCCCCGGCCCCTCCCCGCCACGGAGAGGGGAGAGTTTGCTGTCTTGCCCCCCTCTCCGCTGCGGGGAGGGGCCGGGGGAGGGGTTTTCCACGGGCTGTCAGCACTCACGAAAGGGCTAACCCGCAAGCGGGCTCCGGCCTGGTGACGGGTGGCCATTTGACAGGGCGGCAAGCGTGACCTAGGGTTGAGTGGCGGATAGTGTTGGTTGGCTCAGAGGGCCTATCACAGGGGATGGGATTGCCCGCAAGGGCCCCATCCTTCGTTTGTTCAGGCACTCCAGGCGCGAGGCGATCATGGCGGAACAGGTCGTTCCCTTTCAGGCGGAAATTACCCTGCTGCAGCGGCATCAGTGGATCAAACGGCGCACCGAGCCACGCTACCAGTGTGCTCCGGCGACCTCGGGCAAGGTCACCGACCTGACCGGCGCCACGTCCCGCACGGTCTGGGTGGTGAACCTGTCCCACGGCGGCGCCGGGCTGCTCTCCGATAGTCCCCTGGAGGCCGGCACCCTGGTGGTGATTCACCTGCGCAGCAGTTCTCGTGAGCGCCTCTATCAATTACCGGCGCGCGTGGTCCACGCCACGGCGCACGTCGGCGGCGACTGGATGGTCGGTTGCGAGTTCGCGGCCAAGATCGGCGATGACGACCTGGAAGCGCTGCTGTGACGCAGGCTCAGGCGGGCAGTTTGCCCACTCCCAAACCGTCCGCGACGCGGTTGATGTAGTTAAACCAGCTGGCGATCAGGTTGATCTGCAAAATCGCGCGGTCATCGAAGCCCACAGCACGCAGCCGCTCCAGGTCCTCGGGGACGATGTGAGCCGGCTGCCGCGTCAGCTTGGCGACGTAGTCCAGCAGCGCTCGATCCGCTGCCGAGACCTTCGCCTGCGTATAGTCCCGCCGCAACGCGGCGGCGAGTTCCTCGCCCAGGGCCACGCGACGCAGGAACTCGGCATGACTCTCCACTCAGTAAAAGCAGCCGTTCAAAGTGCTCACAAGCGTCGCGATCATCTCGTGCTGCCGCCGCGACAGCGGGAGGTCAGGCTGTAGCAGCACGCCGAACGCGGACATGGCATGACGCAGCGCCTCGGGGATGAGGCTGTGAGCCGCCACGATGCTGTCGGCGCTGCCGTCGGCGCGACGTACGGCGGGCACCTCCGCCCCGTACTCTGCGGGATAGAGCGGATAGACCGCCTCGTAGCAGGAGCGCAGGGCGCCCTCGGCCTGTTCCGGGGGCACGGTCTTGATCCACGTCATCGCATCCTCCTGTGGTATGTTGCTGTTCCGCCGTGGCGGCCATATCCTGCCGGAGATCGACGGACCACATCTTCACCCCTCGAAGGGACCAACCATGGGAACCAATCGCTTCGATGTAACCGGCAAGGTAGCCCTGGTCACCGGCGGCAGCAAGGGCCTGGGGCTGGCGATGGCGCGCGGGCTGGCCGAGGCCGGCGCCGACATCGTCATCTCCAGCCGGCACGAGGACGAGCTGCGCACGGCGCTGGAGGAGATTCTGCAGGGCACCGGGCGGCGTGGCCACTTCGTCGTCGCGGACATGGCCCGTCGCGGGGACGTTCCGCGACTGGCGAGCGAAGCCCTGCAGAAGATGGGGCGCATCGACATCCTCATCAACAACGCCGGCACCAATGTGCCGCAGGCGATCGACGAGATCACCGATGAGGACTGGGATCGAGTGATGGAGATCAACCTGCGGTCGGTGATGGCGCTGACACGGGCGTTGGTGCCGCAGATGAAGGCGCGTAAGTGGGGGCGAATTATCCACATTTCTTCGATCATGGCGTTCGTGTCGAACCCCGGGCGCAGCGGGTACTCGGCGAGCAAGGCGGCGCTGGTCGGCATGACGCACGGCAGCGCTCACGACCTGGGCGCCTTCGGCATCACGGTCAACTGCATCGCTCCAGGGCCGTTCCTGACCGATCTGCCGGGGCGGCTGCTGTCGGCGGCGGAGAAGGAGCGGTTTGCCAGCAGGACCGCGCTGAACCGCTGGGGCGACCCGAAGGAGTTGGTCGGTCCGGCGTTGTTGCTGGCCAGTGACGCGGGGTCGTACATCACGGGTGCGACGCTGGTGGTGGATGGCGGCTACATCGCGCGTTGAGAACTCTCCCCGCTTGCGGTTGAGCGCGAAGAGTGCTAACCCGCAAGCGGTGTTTGCATGCACAGTCGTCAAGTTGGGTATCCACAGTATAAGCATGCCAATCTTCTCAAGTGCTTTCTGATATTATTATTATGCATGACAATCAACTGCATTGCACTGAATGATGCACGGAATTAGAATGAGTCGAGCATTGGCACCTTGACCACTCTGGAGGGCTCATCCGTGGCACGCAAAGCATCCGTTCGTTACTGGGACTCACGCGGCACATGGACCGACGACAGTGGCCAATCTCGCCACGGTGCCTACTGCTGCACGCTCAAAGGCCAGCAGCATGTCCTCGCGGCTGGTGCCGACGATTACCCTAACGGCCCGAACTACAACAAGGCCGTGAAAGCCTTCGCCGATCTTATTTGTCTGGGTAGCTCCGATCGCGCAGGCGACCTCAACCCCTGTCGGACCGTCATCGAGTTGTACTTACGCGCGAAGGAAAAGACTCTCGCTCCGAACAGCTTCCGGTTGCGGAAGAAGTATCTCTCCGCCTTCTGCAAGACTGATCTCGCCGACTTGCCGGTTTGCCGCCTGACCTCTCTGGCGGTCCAGCAATGGGTTGATGACATGCGCCAGTCAAGAACGGTGGCGTATCGCACGGGTGCGAAGCACAGCTACACCTGGGGCGACTCGACAGTCCGCTGCGCCCTTACGTCGCTCGGGGCTGCCTTCAACTGGGCCGTCCGCTCTCGCATCATCCAGACCAACCCCCTCGTTGGCATCACACGACCGTCAGCGCGATCCCGTAGCCGTGATTGCATCGTCAGCCCGGACGATCACACCCGCATTCTCGCGGCTTGCACTCGCTACCTTCGGCCGCTCGTTGTCTGCCTCGAAGCGACGGGGTGCCGTCCGGGCGAACTTCTCATGGCCACCGCCGCTGACTGGAACGAGAACCTCGGCGCGCTGGTCTTTTTCGGAGCTAGTCGGCGCCGTCCAGGTGAGGCTCGCCACAAGACGAGTGGCAAAGGGAAGGATCGGAGGATTGTCTTCGCTGGTGAGTCTCTAGCCATCATGCGGCAGTTGGTGGCCAAGCATCGCACCGGGCCACTCTTCCACGGTCGCCGTCGGCCCTACGTCTATGCTGCGGTCCGCGAGGCTTTCAACGCTCTACGGAAACGCATTGCGCTCCCAAACCTCACACCCTACAGCTACCGGCACACCTACGCTACACGCTGGCTTGAGTCCGGGCGGTCAATCGACGATCTGGCCGCGCTCCTGGGGAACACCCCGGCCATTATCCGAGAGCACGACGCGCACCTGTGCGACAATCTCGATCGGCTCCGCGGGCTGGCCGCAGGCTTCGCTACCCCTCCCGCGGCACATGTCGATACCCCATCTCCCGTCGTCTTGCCTTTCGACGCGGAGGCAGTGGGCTAGAAAATGGTTCGGGTTGGAGCGCGATAGCCCCAGGCGCCTCGACCTGGGGCTGTACGTTTTGATGCGCGGCAACATCGGCGTCGAGGCTATCGCGGTCGATCCGAACAGCGCCGCCGACCTTCAGGCCCCGCAGCTCGCCGACGTGAAAGCGCTTGTAGACGAACTGCGGCATCGTTGCCGAAGTGATGCACAATGAGGACGCTCGTGCCGCAAGCGGTGAGGCGCTCCAGGAGCTTGAGCGCCTTCGTGACCTCGCGGGCGTTATTCTCATCCTCGACGCCCCACAGGTGCGTCAAGGTGTCGAGCACAACGAGCCGAACGGGGTTCGCCCGCAGATACCGAACGCCTTCGTCGATGAAGTGCTGCCATTCCCGGAGCGTGGGGTTGCAGCCGGCGAACGGCATGCATCCCACGGCCACGTTGCCGGCGAGACCGAAGTAGTCGCGGTACTTGATCCATTCGTGCGCCGGCTCCTCGCTGAAGACGACGACATTACCGGGTTGGACCCCACTACCGCAGAGTTCACCCCCAACGATCATCTCACGGTAGAGCAGGCACAGGAGCGTTGTCTTTCCGGCCTTGCTTTCAGCCCCCAGGATCGAGATACGATAGGC
>DASPXY010000292.1:0-2823 GCA_035637055.1 Gemmataceae bacterium
GGCCACGAACTCGGATTGCTCGGATGCGCTAACCCCTGGCGAAGCGCTTGCTGAAGATCACCATGTTGTCGCCGTCGGCGTAGTAATCGCGCAGGACCGCCTCCTGATCGTACGCCTGCTTGAGATAGAAGCGACGGGTTAGTTCGTAGTGTGGCAGCGACGAGGTTTCGATCATGAGGACACGACCTCGTTCGCGTTGGATCTCGGCTTCCGCGTGTTTGAGCAGGGCGGCGCCGATGCCGCGCGCCTGGATCTGCTTGCTGACCGCGATCCAGTACAGATACCAGGTCCGATCGGTCATCGCTGCCGGGGCGTAGTAGGCGAACCCGATCGGCCTGCCCTGCTGCTCGAAGACGACTGCGCGATGCCCGTGGCGATGGTTCTCTGCGTGGTAGTCGTCGAGGACTTCCTGAAGCGCTTCGATCTCCAACGGTTTGAAAACCCCGGTGCCCCGGGCAATCTCCAGCAACTGGGGGGTGTCTTCAGGCGTTGCGGCACGAATCATGGCGACCTCCTCGGGGCACCTTGAGGCCCCGCATCTCTCGTCCGGGCCTTCCCTCGACCCGGTAGTTTGCTCTCCCTTCGTGATACCCGATTTTCCGTTCCGCATCAAAGGAGTTCGGGGGATTCCCGAGGGAGTCCTCACTCGCATAGGATAGCGGACATCCGTTTCCAAAGCCTGCGCACGCGTGAGGTGATCGTGGACGAGCATTCTTTCTTCCGACTCGACGGCAAGGTGGCCCTGGTGACCGGCGGCGGTCAGGGCATCGGCGAGGCGATCTGTCGGCGCCTCGGCGCTGCCGGGGCCCGTGTCGGCGTCCTGGATCGCAACCCGGACAGTGCCGCCCGTGTGAGCGCTGCCGTCGGCGGTATCGCCCTCGCGGCTGACGTGACCGACGAAACGGTCATCCGACGCACCGTCGCCGATCTGGAACAGCAGGCGGGGCCGATCGACATCCTCGTGAACAATGCGGGCATCGTCGGCCGCTCGGCGCGATGGTGGGAGTTGGAGCGCGCCGACCTCGAGGCGGTGATGGCGGTCAATCTGACGGCGCCGTTCCTGCTGTGCCGGGCAGTGGTGCCGGGCATGCTCCGGCGCCGCTATGGCCGGATCGTCAACGTCGCCTCGATCGCCGGCAAGGAGGGCAACCCGACGCTCGGACCGTATTCCGCCAGCAAGGCCGCCCTGATCGCGCTGACGAAGTCCCTGGCGAAGGAACTGGCCGGGCAGGGTGACCTCACCGTCAACGCGATCAGCCCGGCGGTCATTGCGACGCCCATTCTGGAAGGCATTCCGCAGGCAACGATCGACTACATGGTGTCGCGCATCCCGCTGGGACGTACCGGACGGCCCGACGAGGTGGCTGCCCTGGTCCACTTCCTCGTCAGCGGCGAGGCCAGTTTCACGACCGGGCAGTGCTACGACATCAGCGGCGGCCGGGCGACGTATTGACAAGCCGCGTGCGGCGAAGAAGCGGTGTCAAAACCTCTGTTACTAACCCGAAGCGTCAGCGAGGACCGTCCTCGCTGACGCTTCGGGTTAGTTTTGCAACCGCTTCTCAGCCGCAAGTGTCTCCCACCTTGGCGCGCTTTGGGAGTGACGCTCTCGTGCCGATCGCTATAATCTTTTCATCCGAACTTCATTGAACCTGCATCTCACCGGAAGCCGGTGCGAGACCGGAGGATCGCCCGGCGCGCTTGGAACAGTGAGGGATTGCCGCCCCCCTATGAGAATGGAACACCATGGCGTCGGCCTCGATATTTTTTGATTTCAATCTGCCCAACGCCACCACCTGGTTCTACTTCTCGTTCCTGCTGGCGGTGGCGCTGTTCTTCAAGTTCTCGCGCCTCCTCAGCGTGCGCAACTGGGACATCGTCACGGTCTTCCTGTTGGTGCCGGGGCTCCTGGTGATTCAGGAAGCGCGCCCGCGCCCCACCACCCCGGAGAAAAACCCCGCCCTCGCCGTCGCGTCCGCGGTTGGCGGTGCTGTACCGACTTCCAGTCTCACGCCCATCACCAGTCTGGCACGCACGGCAGAGTTGGGGCCGGCTCCCGTGCAACTGCTGTGGCTGGGGTATCTATGGCTGTTGTGCGGTAGCGCTTACTTCCTGGTGCGCTGTGTCTTCGACCTGGCGCTGGTGCGCCGCCCGGCGCTGCCGCCGAACCTCAGTTTCGGCGGCCTGGCCTGGCTCGGCGGGGCGCTCTTCGTCTGCCTGGTCGCCGTCGCCTTCCGGCAGCCGGAGGTCAACAGTCCGACCCCGTCCCGGGGCATCACGACCCCCGTTGCGGAGAACGGCGTCACCTCAGAGGGGGCGCGACAGGTCGCGGTCGGCAGGCAGAGTCCGCTCGTGCAACTCGCCCAGCGGCCGTTCCCCCTGTGGGTGATGCGCAGCCTCGCTGTGCTCTGTCATCTGGCGGTCGTCGTGGGGCTGGTGGGGATCGGCTGGCGCCACTTCCTCGACGCCCCGGCGGGCATCGCGGCGGCGACGTTCTACCTGATGCTGCCCTACACGGGACTGTACGTCGGCCAGGTTCACCACGTCTGGCCGACGGCGCTCATCGTCTGGGCGATCGCGTTCTTCCGTCGGCCGATGGTCGCGGGCGCCTTCCTCGGCCTGGCCGCCGGCACGATCTATTTCCCGGTGGTGCTGCTGCCGCTGTGGCTCAGTTTTTACTGGGGGCGCGGCGTCGGGCGTTTCGCCGCCGCCTTCTTCGTGACCGCGGGCCTGATGGTCGCCTGCACCGCCCTCATCCTGTGGCTGCGCCCCGACTGGGCGCAGCACATCGGCGAAACCATCGCCGCCTCCGACTGGCAGCCCTGG
>DASPXY010000293.1:0-3337 GCA_035637055.1 Gemmataceae bacterium
TGTTGACCACGAACGACCAAGGCGATTCCGTAGAAGACGCGGTTGGGGCGGCGCGATTCATCACGACCCTGACACCTCAAGTTGGGAATCGGTTCGGCTTGCTGGCCGGGCGTTCAGCAACCGACCTTGACGCACCACCCCGCGCGCGGCACGATTTTCCCTCATGTTTGGGGGATTCCGAGACCAAGAGTGAGGGACTGACCATGATCCGCGGTGTTCACACCATGTTCTACTCGTCGGAGCCCGAGGCGCTGCGTGCCTTCCTCCGCGACAAGTTGGGGTTTCCAGCCACCGATGTCGGCGACGGCTGGCTGATCTTCGATCTGCCCGAAGCCGACATGGGTTGCCACCCGGCGGGTCGCGAAGCAGGCGAGTCATCGGGCACGCACGATATCTCGTTCTACTGCGATGACATTGAGAAGACCGTGGCCGAACTGAAGGCGAAAGGCGTGGAGTTCACCGGCCCGGTGGCGGATCACGGTTACGGGCTGGTCACGCACTTCAAGGTGCCGGGCGGCTTCGCGGTGCAACTCTATCAGCCGCGCTACTCCAAGAGACCGCAGTAAGGGGGGTGACCCTGCCGTTGGCAGAGAGGGGAAAGGGCCGGAAAACCCCTCCCCCCAACCCCCTCCCCGCAACGGAGAGGGGGAGAAGAAGAGACGGCGTTTGGCTTGCTCCCCCTCTCCCTTTGGGGGAGGGGTTTTGGCTGCTCGTCGTTTGTTAGAAAGCCATTTCCGACGTTGCGTCACCGCGCAGCCACATTGCGGTTTGGCGGCTCGACGCCGTGCAGGTGACGCACGAAGAAGTCGCGCTGCCGCACCGTCCCGTAGGCACCCCCGTTGGAGTGCCCCATTCCAGGTACGAATAGTAGGTCGAAATCCTTGCCGGCCCGAATGAGAGCATCCACCACACGCATCGTGGACTCGAACGGCACATTGGTGTCCAGTTCGCCGACGATCAGGAGTAGCTTGCCCGTCAGCTTGTAGGCGTTGGTGGCGTTCGACTGGGCCGCGTAGTGCGGACCCATCAGGCCCATCCACTGCTCGTTCCAGCTGAACTTGTCGAGCCGGTTGTCGTGGCAACCGCACGCCGACACCGCCACCTTGTAGAAGTGACCGTGGAACAGCAGGGCCCCCAGCGCATTTTGCCCACCCGCCGAGGTGCCGAAAATGCCCACGCGCTCGGTGTCCATGTACGGATAGCGCTTCGCCAGCGCCCGAATCCAGAGGATGCGATCAGGGAAACCGCCGTCGCCGATGTTCTTCCAGCAAACGTCGTGGAAGGCCCGCGACCGGTTTGCCGTCCCCATGCCATCGATCTGCACGACGATGAACCCCAACTCCGCCAGCGCTTGCAGTGGCCGATAGGATGCGAATGTCTTGGGCACGTGCGAATCGTGCGGCCCGGCGTAGATGTACTCGATAATCGGGTACTTCAGGTTCGGGTTGAAGTTCGTCGGCCGAATGACCATGCCCCAGATGTCGGTTTTGCCGTCGCGGCCCTTGGCGACGAAGACCTCCGGGTAGCGCCAGCCCGTCGCCTCCAAGGCCGAGACATCCGCCTTCTCCAAGGCACACACCAGCTTGCCATCGGCGACGCGGCGCAGTTCGGTGACCGGGGCCATGTCGAGGCGCGAGTAGGTGTCGAGCAGATACTTGTTGTCGGGCGAGTATTCGACGGAGTGATTGCCGTTGCCCTCCGTCAGCGCAACCAGCCCGCTGCCATCGAAGTTGACGCGGTAATAGTGGATCAGATAAGGATCCTGATCGGGGTGCTTGCCGCTGGCCCGGAACCAAATTTGCCGTTTGGCCTCGTCTACCGTATCGATCGCACGGACCACCCACGGGCCTTTCGTGATCTGATGCTTGATCGCGCCGGTGGCGCCGTCAAGCAGGTAGAGATGTTTCCAGCCGTCGCGTTGTGAGACATAGAGGAGTTCGTTTGTCCTGTTCAGATACCGCACGTGGACACCGAGAAGGCCGCTCTTCGGCGCGTGGGCGGTCCAGATGAAGGTATCGGCTTTCTCATCGATGAGGTTGCGCGTCTTGCCGGTCTGGGCATCCACTTCGATGAGGCGAAACCGTTGATGACCGCGATCGATGCGCTCGAAGGTGAAGCGTCGGCCGTCCTTCTTCCAGCGCAGGAAGGGAACACTGCCGAAGTCGATGCGTTCGACCTCGACCTTGAGCGGCTTCTTCGCCTCGATATCGAAGAGCCACATCTCATGGGCAGCGAACTTGTCGCCCGGCCGCGGATAGGGCCGCTGATGGAGTTTCGCCGGCAGCTGATCGCGCGGGCTGGTCTCGATCATGTAGACTTCCTTGTTGTCGCCCGGTTCGGTGCGATAGGCGACCAGCGCCTTCGCGTCCGGCGACCAGGTGAAGTAGCCGTAAGCGTTGCCCGCGACGCCGTCGCGGGTTAGTTGCGTCTCCTTGCCATCCTTGTCGCGCAGCACGACGTTCGCGTCCTTGACCGCTGCAGTCCAGCGGCCGTCGGGCGAGGTGACTTCGCGGGTCGGCGAGCGCGGCGGCAGTTTCTTCCCGCCGCCTTTTTTCTTCTGCTGCGGCGCATCTCCGTCCTGGTCGTCCTCGGCGAACGGCTCCGGGACATCGCTCTCGGGTTCCGTGGCGTCCTCACGTGGTTCCTCTGCCTCGGCCGGCGGGGCCAAGCCCACGGGTGGCAACCCGTGGGCTTCTAGCGCGGATTTCTTCACCCTGCTGCACTCATAGGAGGCCAGGTCGCAACGCCAGGCGGCCCCAGAGACCGTGAAGCGAACCGCCTTGCCGCTCTCGACAAATTCGATGGTGTCGAAGGGCAAGCGTTTCGCCGTGGTTTTGGTGTTTGTCGCTTTCGCGAGAGCGGCGGCCAGTTTCTCGTGATCGAAGGCCGGTCCGCGCGTGCCCTGCTCCGCATCGACCAGGATAAACTCGCGCTCGCCGCTACGGAGATCATTGCGATACCAGAACTTGGTATTCTTGTCGAACCAGTGCGGGGTGACCTTCGCCTTGAAGACGCGGCCCTGCGTTTGCGCGGCGAGGCGCGCGGCGCGCTGGGCGGATACCTGGATTTCCTGGGTGGTCGGACTGTACTTCTCCAGGCGCACCTGTTCGGGCGGCGTTGGCAGCGGGGGCGGCGTGGGAGCGGCGGCCGGGCGTTTGGCCGGTGCTCCGGCGGCGGGGTCGGGGGCGGCAACCTCGCGCTGCGAGGCGTACACGAGGGCCGCGAGCAGGCCGAGAGCGGCGCAAGAGGTCATCATCCGCTGCATGGGAACCCTCCTTCTCGGGGTCGGACAGGGCAGTGTGCGAGTAACACCAATCGTCGGCGGCGGGGCGATTGT
>DASPXY010000294.1:0-3155 GCA_035637055.1 Gemmataceae bacterium
AAGGCGGACGGCCGCAGCCTCGACGCCGACAAGTTCCGCGAGGCGTTGCTGCCGTACGTGCGCGGCGAGGACCACAAGACCGAGGTGCTGCTGCGCACGCGCGACGTCAGTTGGGGCACGGTCGTCGCCATCCAGGATGCGGCCCGCGCGGCGGGGGTGCGCGTGGTCAAGTACTACGAAAAGGCGAAGTGAGCGGCCGAAGGGATCCCGTTGAGTTACCGAACCCCGTAGGTCAGGCTGTTCCCCCCGAGATGTTTGACTGGTATCCCGACGCTGAATACTACCTCGCTCAGCTGCAGCTGGTGCTGTTCATGCTGGGCATGGGCGCGACGCTGAGCGCGGCCGATTTCGCCGCCATCGCTCGCCGGCCGCGCTTCCTCCTCGTCGGCGCCGCCTGCCAGTTCTTGCTCACCCCCCTGATCGCGGTCCTGGTCAATCACGGCTTCGGCGTGCCGCCGGGGATTGCCGTCGGCGTTATCCTCGTCGCCGCCATGCCAGGTGGTACGCTCTCCAAAGTCTTCGCCTATCTGGGTAGAGGCAATATCGCTCTTTCGATCTCGCTTACCCTCTGTGGCACTCTTGCCTCGCTCATCACCGTCCCGCTCCTGTTGAGTCTGCTGACGATGGAGTACGTGCCGGCGGACTTCAAGATGCCAGTTGCTCGGATCGTACTCGAAGTCGTGCTGTGCCTGCTCTTGCCGCTGGCGGTCGGCATGACGGTCAGCCGCCGCGCATCGATGTGGCATCAGGCCTTCTCGCGTTGGTGCATCCGGTTCGGGTTTGTGGTCGTGGTGGTGATGGTGACGGGTTCGCTCGGCAGCGGCCGCATCCGGCCGGGCGAGTACGGTTGGAGCGTACCGCTGGCAATCATCCTGTTCTGTCTCGCCTCGCAACAGCTGGGCATGCTGCCGTTCCGGTTGCGCGGCTGGCCGCGGCCCGATTGCCTCGCGGTCGGCATGGAAGTGACCATGCGCAATCTGAACCTCGCCTTTCTGCTCAAGGCGCTGCTGTTCCCCTCGTCCCAGCGCGGAACCGATGCCATCGGCGATGGTGTGCTGTTCGTGATCCTGTACTATGCGGGGGTGGCGATGTGCTGCGGGGCGCCGCTGGCATTGCGCTATCGCTGGATGGCGCGTCGGGCCGCACGACACGCCGCGGTGGAAGGTCATTGATACGCATGATGCTGGCGGCGGCGCTCGCTCGTGAACTCCTCGGCGGTCCCACGCGCGACCACCTCGTACAGCAGCGCTCGCTTCTCGCCGTGCTTGCGCAGCAGCCGCCCCAACCGCTGCACGTGCTCCGTGACGCTGCCGGTTCCTGACAGGATAATGCCGACGTTCGCCGCCGGCACGTCTACGCCCTCGTTGAGCACCTGGCTCGTCACCAACACGCTATACTCGCCCGCGTGAAAGCGCTTCAGGATCTGCTGCCGCTCTTTCGTCTTCGTCTGGTGCGTGATCGCCGGCACCAGGAAGCGCCGCGCGATCTGGTAGACCGTGGCGTTGTCGGCGGTGAACACCAGCACGCGATCATGAGCGTGGATGTCGAGCAACTTCTCCAACAGGTGCAACTTGCCCGGAGCCGCGACGGCAATCTGTTTCTGCTCGCGATACGCCAGGAACGCCGCCCGGCCCTCCGGCGAGCGGCACGTCGCCTGGATGAAACGCTGCCAGCCCTGCGGACCGTTGAACGTGATGCCGTTCTCCGCCACGAACGTCCGATAGATGTCGCGCGCCTTCTGGTAACGCTCCGCCTCCTCCGTCGATAGCTCGACGTACAGCCGCTCGGTGTGGTAGTCCGCGAGGAAGTCGCCGGTGAGCTGCTTGATCTCCTTGCGATAGACGATCGGCCCGATCAACTCCGGCAGCAGCGCATCGCCACCGTCAGCGCGCTCCGGCGTCGCGGTCAAACCGAGGCGGAACGGCGCGATGCTGCCCTGCGCGGCCTGCATGAACGACGAACCGGGAAGGTGATGGCACTCGTCGAAGATCAAAAGGCCGTAACGATTGCCCCACTTTTCGAGATGGATATAGGCGGAATTGTAGACGGCGACGGTCAGCGGTTGCAGGTCGAAGTAGCCGCCGCCGAGCAGGCCGACCGGCACGTCGAAGGCCACCGTCAACTCGCCGTACCACTGGTTGAGCAGGTCGATGGTCGGCGTGACGACCAGCGTCGGGCGGGCGGTGCGCTGGATGGCGAGGATCGCGAGGAACGTCTTGCCGGTGCCGGTGGGCAGGACCACAACGCCGCGACTCCCTTGCCGGACCCAGGTTTCCAGGCCCTCACTCTGGTGGGGGAACGGGTCGCGACTGATGCGCAGCGGCCAGGGCGTCGGCTGGAAGACGCGCGCCCCGTCCTGGTAGGCGATGCGATGACGCCGCAGATGCTCGACCAGAGCGCGATAACTGCGGCCCTCGGCCCGGTAGGTGCCGGTGCGCTCGTCGAAACGGCAACCCGGCAGCGCCGCCAGCTGTTCCGCGGGCGCTCCGGTGACGACCACGGTGCCGCCGTCAAAGGTGAGATGGATGGTGTCTGCCATAAATGCAGAAACGAGCGGCGGGGTTTATCCCCGCCGTCTGCCCGGCGGGGATAAACCCCGCCGCTCGTTCCTAACCACTCCTTCCTCGATAAATCTTCTCGATGCGCTCGCGGTTCAGGCCGAGGACACGATCGAAACGGCTCAATTTCATGCCGTCCAGGTCCGGCCGCTTGTCCGCCAGGCCTTCGAGGGTGCGCACGTCCAGGCGAATCTCGTGGTCCAGTTTGCGCCGCACCAGCCACCGCGCCAGCCACATCGAGCCGTTCGGCCCCCAGTAACGCGACTTCGTGAAGGCGAACGTCGTGATCGCTGTCTCCTCGTCGTCCAGCGGCGTAAAGAAGATGTACAGCCGCCAGCGTACCCGCGAATCGCGCCCGCTCGCCGGGTCCGACCACCAATGATCATAAACCGAATAGACCGGCGAAAAGTAGGTCGTCCAGTCGTCGTTGAACTGCCACGTCCGCTTGATGCCGAGCAGGAAACGATAGATGAACCCGAGGCGCTTCGGCGGACCGACATTGATCACGCGCACGCTCGTCTCGGTCGGCTCGAAGCGCACCTGCACCTCGTGCATCCGCTGCGGATCGTAGCCGAAGAAGTCGTGCGTTGTCGGCGT
>DASPXY010000295.1:0-2083 GCA_035637055.1 Gemmataceae bacterium
AAGGGCAAGGGCTTGCAACTCGGGCGGCCACTGCAGTCCTCGCAGCGCGGCGGCAACGGTCATACACCGGTGCTGATAATCGGCCAGCCCCTTGATCGCGGTACTGGCCACCGCCTCGACCTGCCCCACGTTGACCAACGCGCCGGCAATGGCTTCCAGACAGATGCGGAGCCACGTCGCGGAGCGGGGATCGTCTGGACTGGTCGTTGCCAGGATGCCCGCCTCAAGGGCTGTCTGCTGGAACTCGCTGGCGAGCCTGACGTGATGCTCGACCGTGGCCAGAAGGCTCTCCAGGCTCGGAGCCGGCTGTTGCGTTTGCAGGTTACTCATGGGTCTCGGTCCTCGAAAAAGTGGGAGGCCGCCGGCTGGGAACAGCGGCCCCGAACGCAGGTCACTCAACTACGAGCAGGACGGACGAACTGCTCGCCGGTCAGGCCCGGTTTCATCCTGCGGGCCGCCCGGAATCCTTCAAGAAACTCTTCCTTGGAGGTATGCAACCTCTGGAACGTCTCCGAAAAACTGTCATAGTGAGCCGCAACCATCGTCTCCTCGGTGATGCGTTGGGCGCGCTCCGAAAAGCTCTCGACCTGTGGCGCCGCCGCCCCGACACGGCCGATCATGTCGCGCAGGCCGATCAGGGCATCGTGTGCCGTGTTGATCTTGGTCGAAACCGGCACGGTCCACCCCGCGGCCAGCTGGCCACCGAGGGCGCGTACCTGGTCAGCGAGTTGGCTCGCCAGTTGGCTCACCTCTTGAAGGTCGTTCACGATCGCCATTGTCCAATACCTCTGTGTTCAGGAACATGCGCCCGGTGTGTGCCGGGCGCGGTCAGGTCACCATCCCGGAGAACGCCCGGGCACCACGCCAACCCCATCCTCAGACAGGGGCCGGGGCCAGTTGGCCGCGATGATCGGCTCCCAGTGGCCAAGGTTCGCCGCCGCCTCCGCCACTGCGTAGTCCGCAGCCGCGGCCGTCAGCAGCTCGACGAGCCGCGCGCGGGCCTTGTCGCGGTTGGCGACAAGCGACGCCTGGTGGGCGTCCCGGTGTTTCGCCTCCACCTCGACCACGGCAGCGGCATGGGCAGAGACCGCCGCGGCGTGCTTCGCTGCGAGATCCTCGACGATCTTGTGTTGTCGCTCGGCGAGGGTGCGCGCCGCCTGGACTTTGGCCTCGTAGCCGAGCAGCTTGGCCGCACCCTCGGGATCGGCACACAGGCTCGGATCGTCGGCCTTGGCCTGAGCGTCGGCCTGCCACTGCCGCAACGTCTCCAGGATGCCCTGCGCCGCCTGCAGCCGCTTGAGCGCTTCGGCCTGCGCCGCCCAGGTCGGCAGGGCATCGATTTCGCGCTGCAGCTTGGGCTCCAAGGCCTTGGCCAGCGGCTGCGCGGCCTCCAGGATTTGCTTGCCCTCGAAGGTGAACATGCTGAACACCAGCGACACCCGCCCATCTTTCGCGGGCGCTACCTTCACGCCGGGGAGGGTCGCGCCGCCCCGGCGCTCTGCCTGCTCGCTGGTGAGCAGCGTCCAGTCGATCTTGAATTTGCTCATAATGCCCCTTCGGTTCAGATTGTGCTGCTCCCAGCGAAGGGGCAGCGGGTGTCGTTGCTCAAATCTCGTCTGGGTCGATGCCCCCGGTCAGCAGCTTCGCGCGGGGGCCGCCTTGGGACCGCGCTTCGGCGAGCACCGCCGCGCGGTCGCACGGCATCCAGCGCCACACCGGGCCGCGCCAGACGAGGTCGCCCTTGCCCGGCACGTCCAGAGCAATGCCCATGATCTGCTGGTCGCCGCCGACGTTGGCGCGGGCCTCGATCTTCTTCAGGCGCGTGTCCAGGTTCATAGCTGGTCGTCCTCGGTTGCGATCGCAGGGGGTTCCTTGGCTTGCTCCGGCTGGCGCAGCAACGCCTCAATGGCCTCGATCCGCTTCGCCAGGTCATCCAGTTCGGCATAGTCGCGCGCGTGGCTCAGAATCAAGTCCGCCGCGCGGTTCTGGTCCGACGCCTTCGCCGCCTTCAGGTTTCTCGCCAGGGTGCGGACGGCGCGAAGGGCGTGCCGCTGGAGTTCCCCGACCGCCTGGTCGAACGCTC
>DASPXY010000296.1:0-2998 GCA_035637055.1 Gemmataceae bacterium
CGAAGTGGATTATTATGCGAGCCTGCGCTGACGACCTTGGCGAGCGGGGGGGCGTAAGCCCCCCGGTGGAGTAAGCGTTCTCCACCGGGGGGCTTACGCCCCCCCGCTCGCCGGCCTGAGAAGCGACTCACGGAGGGACACCATGAGCGTGATGCGGAGCCTGGCGTCGGCGGCGCGCGGCGCCCTGTGGCTGGTGCGGGCCGGCGGGCTGCGCGAGCACCTGCAGCGCTTGCTCCAACAAGAACAGCGGCGGCGCTGGCGCGCGGCTGGCGACCTGCGCGCCTATGAGCGACGTGTTTACTCCCAGAATGGTGAGGACGGCATTATCCAGGAAATCCTCGCCCGTATCGGTGTGCTGAACGCCGTCTTTGTCGAGGTCGGCGTCGAGTCGGGGCGCGAATGCAACTGTGCCCGCCTCGTTCTTGAGGAGCAATGGAGGGGAGTATTCTGCGAGGCGGACGATGGTCATTTCGTCGCCCTCGCCGAGCGCTATCGCGGTCGTGCCGGCGTGCGCTGCGTCCACGCCACGGTCGCCTCGACGAACATCGAGGAACTGCTGCAGGCGAACAAGGTGCCGCGCGACTTCGACGTGCTGTCAATCGACATCGACGGCAACGATTACTGGGTGTGGGCGGCGGTCGAGTCCTGGCGGCCGCGTCTGGTCGTGATCGAGTACAACGCCGCCCACGAACCGACGACAAAATGGGTGATGCGCGAGAACCCGCAACATCGCTGGGACCAGACAAGCTACTACGGGGCCAGTCTCGCGTCGCTGGTCGCGCTGGGCCGCAAGAAAGGCTATACCCTCGTCGCGACGGACTCCACCGGCGTCAACGCCTTCTTCGTGCGCGACGAACTGGCGACGCCGGAGCGGTTCCTCGATCCCGTGCTTCATTACCACTATTCGCCGTTGAATAGTCCGATGTGTCCGGGCGGCCACCCGTACCGCGGCGGGCCGTTCGTGGAAATCTGAGTAGTGGTGAGTGGTGAGTGGTGCGTGGTGAGTGAAGACAAGAAAATGGCTGTTCTTCACTCACCACTCACCACTCACCACCCACCACTCCTGCAAGGAGGTTCCCCATGACCCTGGCGGTGACGCCATCGCTGCAGGAGCGGGCCCTGGAAGTCTTTCGCCGGGCCGGCAACCCCTTCCGTAACTACTTCGCCCGCAATCCCGATGACGAGGTCTGCGCTCGTTATCACGTCACCGAGCTGTTCGCGTTGCAGCGGCAGCAATTGTTCGGCGTGGTGGACCTGTATCGCTACGATCCGACCACGCACTCCGAGATTGTGCCGATCCTCGGCAACAAGGGCGCCGGCAAGACGCATTTGCTGCACTCCATCAAGCACGGTCAGGAAGACGGCTGGCAGATGCTCGTCACCCCGGGCGTCTACCAAAAGGATAGCGAATTTCTCGAATATCTGCTGTTTCAGGTGATCGACACACTCCTCGGCGGCGGCCGGCAGAAGGGGGCGCGGCCGCTGGAGTTCGTCAGCGAGGAACTGACACGACGGCTACTCCAGAAGGGCCTTGCGGCCCTGCCGCCCGACGAGCAGTTCAACCTGTTCCCGGCCCCCGCTCTGGCGCGCTGGGCGCGGCGACTCGGCCTGGGAACGTCCCAGGCACAAGAGCGGACGCAATGGCTGATCGACAGCCTGACACGCTCGCTGCCGCAGGGTGGTCTGCGCCGTGTCTGCACGGAAAGCGGCGTCGCGTTCGAGAGCGCCTATGAGGTCGTCGCCCGCCACGTCGAACGCACGGAGGCCCACAACACCGCCGGCCTGATGCGGCGCTACATCCATCAGGGCTTCGCGCGCGCCGCCCTCCTGGGCGATGAGAGCGAACTGGCGAACTTCCTGACCTACGGCTTCGCGGAACTGGACTTCA
The DNA here is from genome assembly GCA_035637055.1 of Gemmataceae bacterium. Classification (GTDB taxonomy): domain Bacteria; phylum Planctomycetota; class Planctomycetia; order Gemmatales; family Gemmataceae; genus DASPXY01. Next base: position 1,889 of record DASPXY010000296.1, read on the forward strand.
AGGTGCGGCCCAGCCGGCAGGATCTCGTGCTGGCGCTGTTCAAGGTGCTGATGGAGGTCTTCCTCGGCCTGAAAATCCCGGTCGTGGTCGCCTTCGATCAGCTCGAAGATTTGCTGCTCGCACGCCGCGCCGACGACGGCCATCGCGTCGCCGAGGCGTTCTTCGCCGGCATCGTCCAGACGATGCACCAGATCGACGGTATCTGTTTTCTCGTCTTTGCTGAGCGCGGCCTGTGGAACCGCTTCGTACCGTCGCTGGATGGCTATATTCAGGATCGCTTAAATAATCCGGTTCATGTGCCCGGCCACGGCACCATCAAGGCGCTACGGCTCGAAGCGCCGCCGCCGGAACTCGTGCGGCGCGTGGTCGAAGCGCGGCTGCGGTCGTGCCTGGAGGAAGTGCCGGAGGCCAGTGAGTTGTCAGCGATTTTCCCGTTCACCGAGGAGCAGGTCAGCCGCGTTGCCCGCACCGAGCCGACCCTGCGCGACATGCTCCAGCAATTCCGCCATCTCTTCGACCATCTCGTCTACGGCGAGGCCGCGAGCCCGATTACCACGGCGGAAGTGCTTCCCACCCCAGCGCCGGAAGCTCCTGCGGTGCTGCCCGAGGTGCGCACGTTGCCGGCGCCGGCAGCGCCGCCCCAGGTGAAGTCGGTGGTGATCGTGGAAACGCCGGCGACGCCTGTTGCGACCACGCCGGCGCCGGTCACAGTGACAGCGGAGCGTCAGTCGCCTGTCTCTTCGCTGCCAGCCGTCGAGGCCCCGCGGGCCAACCTCGGCGAGTTGTGGGAGCAGGAGCTGCGCACGGCACGCCGCAAGCTGGAGCCGGAGGGCGCCCTGACCGGCGCCACGCGTGAACTGCAGGCGGGCCTGGGATCCTTCCTGCAGATCTGTCACGAGCATGGCGTCAAGGTCGGCCCGTGGCGGCTACAGCACGTCGTCGGCGAACTGACATTCGGCGATCATCCTACTTATGGGGTCGTGACAATCGCACATTGGGTGTGCAAGGACGGCCAGCCGTGGAAGGTCGGTATCGGCCTTTTCCTCGGCCGCGGCGCCGGCAAGCCGCGCGACCTGGAGACCAAACTCGCCTCATTGGAGGCGACGCCGT
>DASPXY010000297.1:0-4516 GCA_035637055.1 Gemmataceae bacterium
CGCGAACTGGAATCGCACTCGGTGCCAAAGTCGTTCAGGTCCATGAGGTCTCCACGTATCGGTTGCGCAGCGGACGATGCGAGTCGCTACGAGTCGCCTTTATTATGGCGGTTCTGCACGGAATTCCTAGCGTCATTTCGCCGCGGAAGGTGGATGATGGGTGACGGGTGGCGGGAGAAAACTCGGTTGTGGCACGGTCTCCTGACCGTGCCACTCTGCTGACCGCAGGTCTCCGGGAGTAGCGGGAGACCTGCGGTCCGTTCCCGTGGCACGGTCAGGAGACCGTGCCACAACAGCTGGCGCTCCGACCACTCACCACTCACCACTCACCACTCCTGCGTTGCCGCGCGCCCTGCCCGCAACGACAATACCCTGGACGCCTTCCGCCAACGACGCCCGACTTCTCCTACGAAGGATTGCGACCATGTCCAACAGTTTCGGCAGCAAAGGCACGCTCACCATCGACAATCAAGAGTACACGATCTATCGCCTCAGTGCGCTGGCGAAGACCTTCCCGGAAGTCATGCATCTGCCTTTTGCCCTCCGCATTCTCCTGGAAAACCTGTTGCGCACCGAGGACGGTCAGGTGGTGCAGGCCGAGGACATCGCCGCCCTGGCGCGCTGGCAGCCGAAGGCCGAACCGAGCCGCGAAATTGCCTTCACGCCCAGCCGCGTCCTGCTTCAGGACTTCACCGGCGTGCCCGCCGTCGTCGATCTCGCCGCCATGCGCGAGGCCATGCAGAAGCTGGGCGGCGATCCGAGCAGGATCAACCCACTCCAGCCCGTCGAACTGGTGATCGACCATTCGGTGCAGGTGGACGCCTACGGCACCGCCGGCGCCCTGCAGACGAACACCGAACTGGAGTTTCAGCGCAATACGGAGCGCTACGTCTTCCTCGGTTGGGGCCAGAAAGCACTGCGGAACTTCCGCGTCGTGCCTCCGGAGACCGGCATCGTTCACCAGGTCAACCTTGAATACCTCGCGCGGGTCGTCTTCACTGACGAGACTGTGCAGCCGAATGCGCTGTATCCTGACACGCTCGTCGGCACCGACTCGCACACGACGATGATCAACGGCCTGGGTGTGCTGGGCTGGGGTGTGGGCGGCATCGAGGCGGAGGCGGCCATGCTCGGCCAGCCGGTGTCGATGCTGATCCCGCAGGTGATCGGCTTCAAGCTGTACGGCGAGCTGCCGCAGGGGGCGACGGCGACCGACCTGGTGCTGACGGTCACAGAGATGCTGCGCCGCAAGGGCGTGGTGGGTAAGTTCGTCGAATTCTACGGCGAGGGCCTGGCAGCGCTGCCGCTGGCCGACCGCGCCACCATCGCCAACATGGCGCCGGAGTACGGCGCCACCTGCGGGATTTTCCCCGTCGATGCCGAGACGCTGCGCTACCTGCGCCTGACGGGCCGGTCGGAGGGTCACGTCCACAAGGTCGAGGCGTACCTGAAGGAGCAGGGGATGTTCCACATGGCCGGCGCGATGGAGGCGGCCTACTCCGACACGTTGGAGCTGGACCTGGGGACGGTCGAGCCGAGCCTGGCTGGCCCGACGCGACCGCAGGATCGCGTGCCGCTGCGCGAGGCCGGCAAGTCGTTCCGCGACGCTCTGCTGGGGATGCTCACGGGGACAGGGCCGAAGGCCGCTCCCAAGGACCTCAAACGTCTGGAAACCGAGACCGCCAGCCCTGCGGCCATGCAGATCGCCGAGCCGCCCTCGCCGCCGCTGCCGCGGAAGGTCAGTGTGATGCTTGAGGATGCGGCCCACGAGCTGGATCACGGCTCGGTCGTCATCGCCGCCATCACCAGTTGCACGAACACCTCGAACCCGTCCGTCATGCTGGGCGCCGGTCTCCTCGCCAAAAAAGCGGTCGAGCGCGGCCTGCAGACGAAGCCGTGGGTCAAGACGAGCCTGTCCCCCGGTTCCAAGGCCGTCACGGAATACCTGATCAAGGCGGGTCTCATGCGGCCGCTGGAGCAGCTGCGCTTCTATCTGGCGGGCTACGGATGTTGCACCTGTATCGGCAACAGCGGACCTCTATTCTCTTCTATATCCAGGGCCATCGAGGAAAACGACCTCGTCGTCGCCGCGGTGCTGAGCGGCAATCGCAACTTCGAGGGCCGCGTCCATGCCGAGGTGCGCGCCAACTACCTCGCCTCGCCGCCGCTGGTGGTCGCCTACGCCCTCGCCGGGCGCATGGACCTCGACCTCACCACGGAGCCTCTCGGCAACGACCCGCAGGGTAAGCCGGTTTATTTGAAGGATATCTGGCCGACGCAGGCGGAGGTACGGGCCGCCATCGAGCAGAGCGTCGATCCGGAGACATTCGCCAGGGTTTATGGCGAGAAATTGTTCGAGGGCAATTCGCGCTGGAACGCGCTCAAGGTGCCGGAGGGCGACCTGTATGCGTGGCCCTCCTCGACCTACGTCAAGCACCCGCCCTATTTCGAGGACATGACGCCCGAGCCGGGCACGGTCACCGACCCGAAAAACCTGCGCGTGCTGGCGGTGCTGGGCGACAGTATCACGACGGACCACATTTCGCCGGCGGGCACGATCAAGGCGCAGAGTCCAGCTGGTAAGTACCTGATCGAGCAGGGCGTGCAGCCGGTGGACTTCAACTCCTACGGCTCGCGCCGCGGCAACCACGAAGTGATGATGCGCGGCACCTTCGCCAACGTCCGTCTGAAGAACAAGCTGGCGCCGGAAACGGTGGGCGGCTGGACGCGGCATCTGCCCGACGGCGAACAGATGACGATCTACGACGCCGCCATGAAGTACAAGGAAGAGGGAGTAGGTCTGCTGATCCTGGCGGGCAAGGAGTACGGCTCGGGCTCGTCGCGTGACTGGGCGGCGAAGGGGCCGCGGTTGCTGGGGGTGCGGGTCGTGATCGCCGAGAGTTACGAGCGCATCCACCGCAGCAACTTGGTGGGCATGGGCGTGCTGCCGCTGCAGTTCGGCGCCGGTGACAGTGCGTCGTCACTGGGCCTGACCGGTGCGGAGGTCTACGACATTGAGGGCCTGGCCGAAGCGATCGCGAAGGGCTTTGCCGGCGGGCGCGAGATCACGGTCAAGGCGCGGCGGCCCGACGGCGTCGAGCGGACGTTCCAGGCGACGGTGCGCATCGACACCCCGCAGGAGGTGCTGTACTACCAGCACGGCGGTATTTTGCACTACGTCCTGCGGCAACTGGTGAAGGCAAAGTGAGCGGCGAAGGCCAGTGGCTCGGAAGGATTCCCTTGGGGGCAATGGCTTCGTGGACCCACAGAAACAACGCATGTACACGGGCCGCGCCGGTCAACTGGCGGTGATGGCCGAACTGTTGCACCGCGGTTGTAACGTCGCGGATCCCGAGGTGGACGTCGGCGAAGACCTCCTCACGTACCGCAATGGGGAGACTCAGATCGTTCATGTCCAGGTGAAGACGGCCAATGCGGAAGCCCTCAAGGAGCCGGGCCGTTACGCTGCCCGTGTCAGCGTGCCCTTGGAGCAACTGAAGGCCGAGGATCGACCGCCGCTACACTACATCTTCCCCGTTCGGCTCGCGGATCGCTGGGCAGACTTTCTCATCATCGGGCGGGCAGAACTGTTCCTGTTGAGCCGTTCTCACGGCATTGGCTACAGGAACGAGAGGGCGGGGGAACTGCAACTCTACCTCTCCTTCGGTCCAGAGAGCGTCCTTTGCAGCAGCCGCGACATGCAGCCTTACCGCAACGCCTGGGAGTCGCTGCCTGTCTTGCAGTCGGAGGAGGGAAGCACGGGCGGGCCCACTTCTGCCGCCAGCCCAGAAGGCCCCTCCGGTTGAAATGGAACCGGCCCGATCAGGAGGTGATCCGGCGCGGCGTCAACGATCTGATAACCCCAGAACGGGTGAAGTTCCTTCTCGCTCAACCCAGTGAGGATCGGGAGGAACTGCACCGCGAGACTTTGCACCTCTGCGAGCGAGGAGGGGGCGCCAGGGGGGTAGCGCCAGTGAACGGAGACGCCCTCACGCGGGCAGGACGCCGGATAACACATGCGCAGCGAGACGATCGTGAGTGGATCCAGGCCAAAGTTCCAGGAGGTAACTTGTTTGCCGACCCGGATCTCCAGGGGGCGAAACGGGCCCAGCCGCGGTTGGTCGCTGACGACCCGCACGCGCCAGGTCGGCTCGATCGCCCACTCGTTGAGTTCCTGGGCGACTGCGCTGGCGTCGGCCTCGCTGTCCCAGACGTAAAGCGGCGCGCCGCCGACGGCCCCTGTCGGCGCCAGCGGCACCCGATCCAGGTTGATGCCGCGCTTCAGCAGCGAGCGGCTGACCACCTCGTCATACATCCGCCACTGCTTTTCTGTCGTCTCGCCTTCGTGAATGACGGTGAACCCCATGAGCGCCTCCTTCCGGCAAGGGCCGATGCGCCCATTATACTCCGTCGCTCGGCGAAGCCAGCAGCGGGTGCAGTCCTCATTCTGCCGGCACCACGTCCGGCGCCTCCGGCGCGCGCTCTAGATACAGCGCTGTACTATCGCTAAAGTCGT
>DASPXY010000298.1:0-6408 GCA_035637055.1 Gemmataceae bacterium
ACCGTCGCCGGCTTTGTCCTGCTCGGGGCGCTCCTGTGCGTGCTGTACCGCACCTACGATACGACCACCCTCGACGACCTCCTCGCCCGCGTGGACCGTGCTGTGGGGGCGGACTCCCCGGCCGAGGTCGAGAAGGCGCTCGGCGGCTACAAGGAGTTCAACGATGCACTGCAGAAACTGCTGCGTCGCGGCCCGAATCAGCCGCCGAGTGTAACCCGACCCGCGGTCAAGGGACAGTTCAACGACGCCGTCACCGAACTCGAACCCGAACTCCGCAAAAACCCGCCCGACATGAAAGTCGTGAAGGGGATGTTGCGCGACATTCGCAGCCTCGGCACCGCCTACCGCGCCAGCCACGGCAGCCTCGTCGCCGAGACGAAACTGCCCCTCTCGCCCTTCAGCGGCGCCCCCGCGAGCACCGACGTGCCTCTCACCCCCGCCGGCAAGGTGAAAGAGCGAATGCCCGCAAATAACGTCTCCGCCCTTGGGCGATCGCTTTTCTCTGATTATCTGCTCGCCGTCGAACTCGGCGGCGTGCTGCTGCTAGTCGCCACCATCGGCGCCATCGCCATCGCCGGCCGCGCCAAGGAGGGACTGCGATGACCCCCATGACCCTGCACGGCTACCTCGTCGTCGGCGCCATCCTGTTCGTCCTCGGCATGATCGGCTTCCTGGCGCGGCGCAACCTCATCATCATGTTCCTGTCCGCCGAGATGATGCTGCAGGGCGTCGCCGTCAATCTCGTCGCCTTCGCCCACTACCGCGGCAACTTGCAAGGGCAGGTGCTGACGCTGTTCATCCTGACCGTCGCGGCGTGCGAGGCGGCCATCTCGCTCGTCCTGATCCTCACCCTGTATCGCAATCGCAAATCGCTCGACGTCAGTCTGTGGCAGGATCTGCGCGAGCCGGATCAGGAGCCGATCGTCGATGAGGAACCGCTGCCGCCCGAGCCGAAGGAGGAGCCGCTGCCGCGTCTGACGCCCGCCGGGCCGGAGCCTGCTCACCACGAGGAGGGCAGCCATGCCTAACGACCCGCGCGTGCTGTTGCCGCTGATCCCCGGCCTACCGCTGCTCGCCGCTGCGCTCACGCTGCTGATGCTGCGGGGCCGCCTGCGCCGTTACGCTCACCTGCCCTGCATCCTCGCCGCCATCGGCTCCTGTGCGCTGGCGTTCCTGACGCTGTTCGCCATCACCCCGAACTTCCGGACCGCCCACGACCTTGATCTCGCATGGTTTTCGATCGGTGATGTAGACATCTCGCTGCGGCTGCGCGCCGACGGGTTGACGGCGATCATGCTCGTCACGGTCACGTTCGTCGGCTTGTTCATCGCGATCTACTCGATGGGTTACATGCACGGCGACGAGGGTTACCCGCGTTTCTTCGCCGAGATCAGCCTGTTCCTGTTCTCGATGACCGGCCTGGTGCTGGCGGACAATTTCATCGTGCTGTACGCCTTCTGGGAAGGCGTCGGCCTGTGTAGTTACCTGCTCATCGGCTTCTGGTTCACCCGGCCGTCGGCGGCTGCGGCGGCGCGCAAGGCGTTCCTCGTGACGCGTCTGGGCGACGTCGGTTTCTTCGCCGGCATCCTGGTGATCTTCGGGTTGTTCCAGTCTCCGGTGCTGGATCCGGCACAGCCCCCACGCTACCTGCACTCCCTCGACTTCCAGACGGTTTTTGCCAACGCCTCAGCGCAGAGTCCAGGCCTCCTGCTGGCGGCGTGCTTGCTGCTGTTCTGCGGCGCGGTCGGCAAATCGGGCCAGTTTCCGCTGCACGTCTGGCTCCCCGACGCGATGGAAGGTCCCACTCCTGTCAGTGCCCTGATCCACGCCGCGACGATGGTCACCGCGGGCGTCTACCTGGTGGCGCGCTGCACACCGCTGTTCGCCTCCGCTCCCGATGCGCAACTCGTGGTCGCGATCATTGGCGGCTTTACCGCCTTTTTCGCCTCGCTCATGGCGCTAACTCAGACCGACCTGAAGCGCGTCCTGGCGTATTCGACGATCAGCCAACTCGGTTACATGTTTCTCGCGCTGGGCAGCGGCCTGGCGTCGGAGAACCTGGTGCTGCTGGCGGTGACGGCGGCGATCTTCCACCTGTTCACGCATGCGTTCTTCAAGGCGCTGCTGTTCCTGTCGGCCGGCAGCGTCATGCACGCGATGGGGAACGTCATCGACATGCGCCGCTTCGGTGGGCTGCGCAAGGTGCTGCCCTACACGCACTGGACGTTCCTCTGCGGTGCGCTGGCCCTGGCGGGCGTCGTGCCGTTTGCGGGGTTCTGGAGCAAGGATGAGATCCTTGAGGTCACGCTGCTCGCGGGGCACCGGCACGTCGCCTACGTGGTGCTGTTCATCCTCGCCCTGCTCACGGCGGGCCTGACGGCGTTCTACACGTTCCGCGCCTACTTCATGACGTTCTGGGGCGAGGAACGCATTCCCGAAGAGGCTGGCCATCATGCCCACGAGTCGCCGGCGGTGATGGTCGTGCCGCTGCTGGTCCTGGCCGTGGGCGCGGTAGGGGCTGGTTTTCTGGCTCACTGGGCGGGAACCACGCTCAACAAATACTGGGCAGTCACAACCCTGCCGGCGGCCCTGCAGGGCGCTCCCGAGCATAGCACCAACTGGCCGCTGTTGCTGGGCAGCACCGCATTCGCGCTCGGCGGCATCGCGCTGGCCTGGTGGATGTACGTCCGCAAGCCGAACCTGCCGGCGGAGCTGGCGAAGGCCGTGCCTGGCCCGTACGAACTGTCGCGCAATCGCTTCTATCTCGACGAGATTTACGATGCCTTCGTGGTCCGGCCGCTGGAGGGCTTTGCCCAGTTCTGCCGGGTGCTCGATACCTACATCGTTGATGGCCTCGTGGATCTGGTCGGACAGGTGCCGCGCTATCTGGGCTACGTGTTTCAGCCGATCCAGAACGGGCTGGTGCAGTTCTACGCTCTGCTAATGGTGCTGGGCGTGGCGGGGTTCTTGCTGTCGGTGTTATTGCGTTAACTCCTGGCGAGCGGCGCGGCGTAAGCCCGCCGGTCCTCTTACCGGCGGGCTTACGCCGCGCCGCTCGCCAGGCTTGCGGTGATCATCATGCCAACCGTCCCCATCGAGACGTTGCGAGCCCTGATGGTGGCCCTGCTGGCGCTGCCGGCCGCCGCCGCGGTGGTCGTCGCCCTCCTCGGCCCGCGCCGCGGACCGGCCATCCGTTGGCTCAGCCTCGGCACCACCGTCGCCACCCTCGTCATTGCGGTGATCCTGAGCGCCAGCTTCTACGAGATCCGCGGCCGTCACAAGGAGCGGGTGGAGAAAGAACCGAAGGACTCGCCTACCGTCAACACCTTTCGGCCAGAGTTCGTCCCGGGCGCGACGGAGGAGTTTCCGCATGAGACGACCTGGAACCTGATCCAGTTCAAGAAGCGACCGGACCTCGGCCCGGAGGCTGCCAAGGACCACCTCAGTAAGTTTTACGCGATCCAGTTCTACATCGGCCTCGACGGCATCAATGTCTGGCTGCTGCTGCTGACGGCGGTGCTGCTGGTGCCGTCGGTGCTGATCTCCTGGACGGCGATCGAGGAGCGCGTCAACGAATACTACGCCTGGCTGCTGGCGCTGGGCACGGCGATGCTTGGCGTGTTCGTCGCCTTCGACATCATCCTCTTCTACGTCTTCTTCGAGTTGACGCTGGTGCCGCTCTTCTTCTTGATCGGCATCTGGGGCGGCACCGAGAAGCGGCGGGCGGCGCGCAAGTTCTTCATCTACACGCTCGCCGGCAGCCTCATCACCTTGCTCGGCGTGCTGGCCGTCGTCCTCGTCCAGCACGAGAAAGGCGAGGGCCACCCGCTGAACTTCTCCATCCCGGAACTGGTGCGCTACGTCAACCAGACCCTGCTCGACGACGCCCCGGGCGACCGGGCGTTCTGGCAATCGTTTCAGTTCTGGGTGTTTCTGGCACTGATCGCCGGCTTCGCCATCAAGGTGCCGCTCGTGCCGGTCCACACCTGGCTGCCGCTGGCCCACACCGAGGCGCCGACGGCCGGCAGCGTCCTCCTTGCGGGGGTGCTGCTCAAGATCGGCGCTTACGGCTTCCTGCGTCTGTGCCTGCCGCTGGCGCCGGACGCCTGCATTCAGGTCGGCGTCCCGCTGATCGGGACGCTCGCGGTCATCGGCATCATCTACGGGGCACTGTGCGCCGGTGCCCAGGACGACATCAAGAAGCTGGTCGCCTATAGCAGCGTCAGCCACCTCGGTTTCTGCCTGCTCGGCATGTTCGCGTTCAACCAGGCGGGCCTGGCCGGCAGCCTGCTGCAGATGATCAATCACGGCCTGTCAACGGGGGCGCTGTTCCTGATCGTCGGCATGCTCTACGAGCGCTACCACACACGTCAAATCAGTGCTTACGGCGGTATGGGCGCGCGACTCGGAGTTTTAACCGCCTGCATGGTGTTTATTTGCCTGTCGAGCATCGGCCTGCCCGGACTGAACGGCTTCGTCGGTGAGGCGCTGGTGTTCCTTGGCATGTACCAGAAGGAGCCGGGGTTGGCCATCCTCGGCACGGCAGGCATCGTACTGGGCGCGTGGTATCTGCTGAGCATGGTGCGGCTCGTTTTCTTCGGGCCGGTGAAGGAGCCGCCGTACGCGGAGCACGGGCCGCGGGGCGACCTCAACGGGCGCGAGGCGGCGGCGCTGGTGCCGATCATGGTGTTGTGCGTCGTGCTGGGCGTGTTCCCGCAGCCGGTGCTGGACACGTCGAAGGCCGACCTGCAGCTGGTCGCGGAGACCATCGCACGGCGGCAGCCGCCGCGGACGGCTCCCGCAGCGCCCGTGGGCTTGAAGGGGACCGAAAGCCCACGGGTTGCGACCCGTGGGCTTGAAACGCGGGGGGATTGACGGTGACTGACGAGAAGACCATTATCGCGGCCCTGCTGGACAGTTACCGCTTCATCCTCCCCGAGATCGTGCTGGGGGCGTTCGCCTGCGTCGTCTACCTGGGCGGCACTTTTCGCTCGAACCGCCACCTGTGGGCGGGCGTGTCCCTGCTGGGCCTGCTCGCCGCAGGGCTGGCGCTCGGTCTGACCTGGGACGCCCGCCCCGCCAGCGCCGCCGTTTTCGCCGCCCCCATCACCGCCGATGCACTCGCACGGTTGATCAAGGTCGTCGCTCTCGTTGGCGGCGTCATCCTGCTGCTGTTTAGCTGGGACGAGTTGCCCGAACGCCAGGCCGCCGACTATCACGCTTGCCTGCTGATCATCATTGCCGGGGCCTGCCTGACCGCGGCGGCGAACGACCTGGTAGTGCTGTTCCTCGCCCTGGAGTTGATCAGCATTCCGACCTACATCATGCTCTACCTGCCCAGGCACGACACGGCGGCGCAGGAGGCGGCGGTCAAGTATTTCCTGCTGAGTGTCTTCTCGTCGGCGCTCTTACTGTTCGGCTTCAGCTACCTGTACGGCCTGGCGGGCACGACGAACCTGCCGGCGCTGTTCGACACCCTTCACCGCACCAGTCAGCCCGACCTGCCGGCGGTGGCGCAGATTGCCATGATCCTGGTCGTGGCGGGCCTGGGCTTCCGTATTACCGCAGTGCCGTTCCACTTCTACGCGCCGGACGTCTACCAGGGAACGGCGACCGTGAACGCGGCCCTGCTGGCGTTCGTGCCGAAGGTGGCTGGTTTCGTGGCGCTGCTGCGGCTCCTGGGTTTCGTGGTGCCGGCGGAGGTCGTGGCGAGCACGCACCATCTCGGTCAGGCGTTGAGCGCGCAGGTGCCGATCCTGCTGTGGTTCCTCGCCGCGGTCACGATGTTCCTGGGCAACATGCTCGCCCTTTTGCAGGACAACCTGAAGCGACTACTGGCCTATTCGAGCGTGGCCCACGCCGGTTACATGCTGATCGCGCTGGCCGTCGCGCCCTACCTGCGTTCGAGCCACTCGCAGGGGGTGGACGGTATCGAGGCGCTCCTGTTCTACCTGGTCGCCTACGGTGCGATGACCATTGGCGCCTTCGGAGTCATCGCCTATCTGGATAGTCCGCAACGTCCGGTCGAGTCGGTCGATGATTTGGGGGGATTGAGCCGGTCGCACCCGGGGTTGGCGTTGCTCATGGTCCTGTTCCTGTTCAGCCTGATCGGCATTCCGCTGACGGCGGGCTTCACCGGCAAGTTCCTGGTGTTCTTCGGGGCGATGGCGGTGGAGGGAGAGTCGTATGCGACGTTGTTCCGGACGCTGGCGGTGCTGGGGGCAATCAACGCCGCGATCGGCGCGTGGTACTATTTGCGGATCATTAATGTGATGTATTTGCGCAATCCGGTCAAGCCGCCGGAGCCGCGGCGGGCGTGGCCGGTGCTGGTGGCCCTGTGGCTGTGCGCGCTGTTGACGCTCGGTCTGAGCGTGGGGCCGGGCGTGCAGTGGCTGACGCAACAGACAC
>DASPXY010000299.1:0-6712 GCA_035637055.1 Gemmataceae bacterium
CCGCCACCGGAGCTGTCCGCGCGCCCACCGCGACGCCTCGCAACCGTGCGCTCTTCGGCCGAGGAGCTGGCGCAGTTGCTCAAGCAGCCGCCAAGTCTCGCTAGTGGGCGAGTGCGCATCGTCCACGTAAGCGAGCTGAAATGGCTCCTGGACGGGGAAGCGCCCCAGGTAGCGGCCGAGTGGGATGCCGAAGATGGCTCGGATCGCCATGCGTGGGAGTTGCCCCACGAACGCCTGGAGTGGCTGACGAACCCCGGTGCGGCCGTGCGCGACCGCGTCATCCGCGGGGTGCTGGGGACGTGGGATTTCACGGATCCGCTACACTGGGAGACCGCGCTGGCGCGGGAACTGGACGCCCTGCCGAACGCGGATCACGCGCGTCTGCTCCGCGAAGAAATCGAGCCGATGTTCCGCCGCTTCGTCGCGACACCGGTCTATCGGCAACTCGCCAGGGCTTCCGTTTGCCGGCGCGACGTCGAATACCTCGTCCCGTTGCCGAATGGGTCGGTCCTCGTACGCGGGATCCTCGATTGCCTCTGGCAGGACAAGGCCGGCAACTGGCATCTGCTGCTCCACGACACGACGGGCAGCCCCACGGGTCGAGGGACGAAGACCGGGCAACTGCGGCCGATGTTCGGGGCGCTGGCGGTACAGGCGCAGTTCGGCGGCGCGCCGAAGACGGTGCGCTGCTACGACTGGCAGGCAGGCAAGACGTCAACCTGGAATGAGCGCGGACAGGGGGAGAAGTTGCTCGCGGCGGTTTCTCGGGCGCTGGCGGATTCCGCTGTTCGGCAGCCGGGGGCCGATCCTTCAGGAAAACTTCTACAACTCCACGATTTGTAAGAAGGGGCCGCGACCGTTGTAAGATTCGCCTTGCACTGGCCTCTGCGTTCCTTGGGGGAAGGGTTTACAATTGCCTTGTGGTATTGCGCAACCTCTTCACTAGCAATCCCTTGAGGGAAAAGAGCGGATACTGATCGGTCACGGCATCGGGATTGCTTTTGTCCTCTCCATCTCCATTCTTCGACGACGACCGCCAGAAGGGCGGTGAGCCGTGCGCTTACCGCTGGGCGAGCCGCCCCGAAACGTCCTAGAGTGGCTTTGCTGAGCGCAGGCAAGGAATGCCGCGACTGCAGCCAGATATCCGCGGTTCGCGGCTGGCAGGACACGGAGGTTCACAGACATGGCACAGCTCACCATCCGACACGACGCCCCTCACACCCCGGCACGGTGCGGCCTGTGCGGCAAGAACACGAACCCGCCGAGCGGCCCTCATCTGGCGGTCGCCGATGGCGAGGCGAATGTCTGCCGCGAGTGCGGCAAGGGCCACGCGCCGTCGCTGGTGGCGCTGCTGGACCTGGCCCGCGTTGCCGAGCGCGTCGGGCGGATAGGCCGGCATACCGTCGTTCCGCCGATGGGCGCGATCCTCGACCTCGTCAAGGCGGCGGAAGACTACCTGTCGCTCGCCGCGGAGAGGGGCCGGCGCGCCGCGTGAAAGACTCACAACGAGATCCGCGCGTGCAGGTTGTCCACTACCCAGTGGAACGCCGTCAGGTGGATCGACTCGACAATCCCCATATCATCCAGCGGAACGTGCAGCCCATGCTGCGCGAGGTGGCGCAGTTTCCCGCCATCGAAGCCCGTACAACCGAAGGTCCGCAGCCCATTGCGATTGGCCCACTCCACCGCCCGCAGCACGTTCGGGCTGTTGCCCGAACCGCTGATCGCGATAAGCAGATCGCCAGGACTCGCCAGATTTTTTAACTGCTCGACGAAGACGCGCTCGAAGCCCTCGTCATTGCCCCACGCGAGAATGTAAGGCGTGTTGTCCGTCAGGCTCAGCACCCGCAAGCGTTTTTTCTTGTCGTCGTCGAAGTCCTGGCGGCGCAGCGTCCCCTTGCCAAGATCCTCACAGAAGTGCGACGCATTCGAGCCACTGCCGCCGTTGCCGCAGATGAACGCCAGCCGGCCGCTCTCGTAACAGCCGTAGATCGCGTCGGCCAGTGCCTTCACCTCGGCGGGGTCGATCCGCGCAAGTTCTTGACCGACCCGGTCCAGAAATGGCCGCACGTCCAGTTTCACTCCGAGCATGTCCTTGTCCCTCCGAGCGATCCGGGGACGAGCCGCCGGGTTTATCCCGGCGGCCTGACGGCGGGGATAAACCCCGCCGCTCGTCTCTGAGATCTTAGCGAATGCCCGCCCCGTAGCACAAGCGACCCCGCTTGTCCCTGGCAGACCGCCGCGTAAGTTGAACCTCGAACACCGGCGCGATTCGGCGCGCGCCGGCAAACAGAGTTCGCGTCCCACAAGGGAGAAACATCGATGAGAAGTCTGCGTCTGCTGGGCCTGGGCGTGTGCGTTTTCGGCGCCTTCGTGTGCGCGGGAAGTTACTGGCTCTTGGCGGCCCAGGGGGAAGGCCCCAAGGTCGGCGACAAGGCGCCGGCGTTCCAGAGCGTCGATGAAGCGGGGAAGGTCTGGAAGTCGGGTGACCACGTCGGCAAGAAGATCGTCGTGCTGTACTTCTATCCCGCCGACTTCACGGGCGGTTGCACGGCGCAGGCCTGCGGCTTCCGTGATAATCTCAAGCCACTGACGGAGAAGGGGGTCGAAGTAGTGGGTGTCAGCGGGGACACGCCCATGACGCACACGCTGTTCAAGAAGCACCACAAACTCGGCTTCACCCTCCTCGCTGACGAGAAGGGAGAACTGGCCAAGTTGTTCGGCGTCCCGCATAAGGTCGGCAAGGGCAAGGCCACTGGCATTGACGAGACCGGCAACAAGGTCGCCGTGTTCCGGGGAGCCACCATTCAGCGCTATACCGTGATCATCGATCGCGATGGGAAAATCGCCGCCAAGTATCAGGTGGCGAAAGCGGGCGACGACAACAAGAGGGTTCTGGAAGAAGTGCAGAAGTTGCAGACGAAGTAAGCGGATCTGAACCACAAAGAACACAAAGAACACAGCAGAGAAAAAAGAAGAGGGCGAGTTGTCCTGCTTTCTCTTCTTCTCTTTGTCTTCTCTGTGTTCTTTGTGTTCTTTGTGGTTCAAGTCTTGACCGCTTCTGACCCAGCATCGCGGAGGCGCTGCACCGCATGCAGGTGTCGGCGACTGCTCGTGTACAATGATGGGGGACGCTCCGGGCAGTCCGAATGGGTGGAGGTGCCAGATGGCTAAACAAGATCGGGAGCTGCGTGACTGGTTTGCGGGACAGGCGCTCAAGGGCCTGCTCGCCGGGCCAAACGCTCCGAAGAAGTCGAAGGCGGAGGCGACGGAACAGTATGCTGTCCGCGTCGCCGAGGAGGCCTATCTGTTCGCCGACGCCATGATGCAGGTCGCGAAGTTGCCGCCGGCAAGCGCCCAGCACGCGGAAGAGGAAGCCGCCACGTCGGGATGATTGACCGGGTTAGGAATTCTTCTCCCCTCTCCCCCAAGGGGCGAGGGGAGCAAGAAGGGCTCGCCAAACGCCAAGGGGGCTGGCTGCCGCATCCGTCGCGGTGCCAGTCCCCGTGTTGTTTTCCCTGTGCAGGTGCAGCCGGGACATGCCCGACGGCTCGCCAAATCCCCCGTTAAAACAGGAACATTGTCACCGCCCAGCCAATCGCGCACAGCACGACCGCAAGGACCGTGATGCCGACCGGGCCAAGCTTCTCCTCCCACGAGCGCTTCGGGGCGGGATGATTGCCGCCAGGAATTTCACGATCCGGATTCTCTTCTCTCTCCACGGTGACAACCGGGGTAGGAGCCGCGGCACCGCGCAGCGACTTCCGGTTCGGCAGCGCGACGTCGCCGTGCGGGCGAGGCGTCGCCGACGACGGCGAGACCGAGCGGTTGCCGGTGTCGATGGACGGCGCCGACCTGGGCTTCTCATGGTCCGCGCCGGGCTGCCGGGGCGCCGCCTCGCGCCGGGCCTGCTGGCGGGGGGCAGGATGCTCCGCACCGGCCAGCGGTCGCAGCGCTTCCACCACCTCAGCAGCGCTGGCATAACGAGCCTCCGGCGCCTTCTTCATCAACCGCTCGACAACGTCGATTAACGCTGCGGGGGCGTCGGGGCACAGTTCGCGCACGGGCGTCGGCTCCTTGAACTGATGGGCCATCATCTTCTCCGCCGAACTGCCATCCGGGAAGGGGAACTGGCCCGACAGGCAATAATAGAGGACGCAGCCGAGGCTGTACTGGTCGCCGGCGGGCGTCAGGTTGGTCGGGTCCATGATGCTCTCCGGGCTGGCGCAGTCGAGGCCGCTCGCCACGGAGTTCGCCGTGGACATCGTGTCCACCAGCGATTCGCCCTCGGTCTCGGCCAGCAAGCAGCCGATGCCGAAGTCGAGGATGTGGATCTGCCCGCTGGCGCCGATCATCAGGTTCGACGGCTTGAGCAGGCCGTGGAACAGTCCTTGCTGGTGGCAGATGTCCAGGCCCTCGGCCACTTGCAGAGCAAAGCGGGCGGCCTGGGGGGGCGTCAGTTTGCCCTGCCGCTGCACGGCCTTGTCGAGGCCCTCGCCTTCGACGAACGGCCAGGCGAGGTAGTGCATGCCGCCGGAGGTGCCGACGTCAACGAAGGGCACAACGCTCGGGTGGCGACAGTGCTCGAAGGCGCGCACCTTGCGGCGAGCGATGCGCACGTTCCACATGCTGCGCCGCGGCAGCACCTTGACGGCGTACGGGCTGCTGTCGTTTTTCGACGTCGCCTTGTAGACGGTGCCCATGCTGCCGGCGCCGAGGGCGTCCATCAGGGTGAACGGCCCGAGGACGAAGCCCTGGGTCTTGCCTTGCAGCAGGCGATCCGCCTGAAACTGGCTGAGGATGCCGCGGCTGACGAGAAATTCCGCCAGGGCGGGCGGGTCGGCGCGCGGGTGGCCTTGTAGGAATTCGCTGACGAGTTGGTCGAGCCGGCCGCGGTCGATCAGGTTGCTGCGGCGCAGATCCCAGACGAACCATTCGCAGGCCCCGAGTTCAGTGCTCACCATGACGAAGTGCATCCTTTATGTAAGGGAGTCTGGCGTGGCAGACCGCCCGCGAGAGCTTTCCCGCGGGCACCGAGAAGGTCTCTGGACAATCCGAGACGCAGTCTGTTCCGGAGGGGCGGGCAAGCAGCCGGGATTTAGGTCTTCAGCGCTAACATGGAATACAAACAAGGGTGTGTCAAATCGTGGCCCTTGCGGGGGAATCTGAATTCCGCACCTCTCTCTTCAAAATCCGAAATCCGAAACTCGAAATCCGAAACAAATCCGAATACCAAAGAAGAAAACGAAGACGCTCGGAGCGCGGGCGTCCCGCCCGCATCCTGGCAGCTTGGCAGCGGGCGAGACGCCCGCGCTCCGAGGCCTCTTTTCTTCTTCGCGTTTTCGGATTTGTTTCGGATTTCGACATTTGGATTTCGGATTTTGAAGAGGGGGTTAAGGTATCATGCCCGCTGGAGAGGGGAAATCGATCGTCATTATCGGCGGTGGCTTCGCCGGCGTTTACGCGGCGCGCTACCTGGAGCAGCGTTTGCCGCCCGGCTGGCACCTCACGCTCTTCAGCCAGGAGAACCATTTCATCTTCACGCCGCTGCTGGGCGACGTGGTTGGCTCGTCGATCAACCCGATGCACGTCGTCTGTCCGGTGCGGCAGATGGTGCGCCGGACCACCTGCCGCACCGCCGCCCTGACGAGTATCGACCTCGCCGGCCGCCGCGTGGCGTATCGCACCGCCAACGGCCAGCCCGCCGAACAGGCGTACGATCACCTCGTGCTCGCCTGCGGCTCGATCGTCAACCTCGACATCATCCCCGGCGTGGCCGCCCACGGCTGGCCGCTCAAGACGATGGGCGACGCCCTGATGCTGCGCAACCATCTCATCGGCTTGCTGGAGCGGGCCGAAGTCGAGCCGGACCCGCGTGAGAAGAAGCGTCTGCTGTCGGTCGTCGTGGTTGGCGGCGGCTTCAGCGGCGTCGAGGTCACCGGCGAGGTAGCCGATCTGCTAACGGCCAGTTGTCGGTTCTATCGCACGATCAAGGCCGCTGACGTACGGGTCACGTTGCTGGAGGGGCGTGACCGCATTCTCGGCGAATTGCCACCCTCATTGTCGGCGTTTGCGCTCAGGAAGATGAGCCGCCAGGGCATCGACATTCGCCTGAACACGCAGGCGGCGAGCGTCACGGAAGAAGGCGTGCGCCTCAAGGACGGCGGCGAGATCGAGGCGCGCACGGTGGTCTGCACGATCGGCACGACGATCAACCCGCTGCTGGCGCCGCTCGACCTGCCGCGCGTGTACAACCGCATCAAGGCGCTGCCGGACATGCGCGTCGAGGGCCGCGACAACGTCTGGGCGGTCGGCGATTGTGCGGCGATCCCCAACGCCTACGATCAGAAACTCGCGGCGCCGACGGCCCAGGTCGCGGTGCGGCAGGCGAAGCAGCTGGCGCTGAATCTCGCCGCCGTCATCGCCAACCAGCCGACGCGGCCGTTCTCGTACAAGCCGGTCGGCATGCTGGCGTCGATCGGTAACCACAAGGCGGTCGGGCAGGTCTTCGGCGTCAAGGTCTCGGGCTTCATCGCCTGGTTTCTGTGGCGCGGTGTGTATCTCAGCAAGATGCCGACGCTGGCACGCAAGATCCAAATCGCCTTCGACTGGGCGTGGCAACTGTTCTTCCCGCGCGACATCGTCCAGCTAAACCTGAGCCAGACGGAGCGCCTCGGACGGGCTCACTACGAGGCAGGGCAGTACATTTTCC
>DASPXY010000300.1:0-4270 GCA_035637055.1 Gemmataceae bacterium
CTCGTGAAACGGGTATCAAGCAACCCGCCAGGGCGTATCCCGCCTGTGGCGTGTGGGGCAGGTATCCGTTTGTGTCGGGACAAAATCGGGACAATAGGGCAGCGAGAGGGCAATAACGTGGCATCGCTCGAACTGCAAAAGGGGTGGTGGCGGATTATCTTCCGCTACGGCGGCGAGAAATACCAACGAGCCCTCGACACCCAGGACCGCGGGGAAGCGGAAGGTCAGAAGGCCCGGCTGGAGGAGAACCTCAAACTGCTCAAGCGAGGGAGACTGGCGTACACGCCCGGGGACGATCTGGTCACCTTGCTGCTCTCCGATGGCAAACTGAACGTCCGGCCAGAAGTGCAGAGGCCCGTCAACCTGAAGCAGTTTTTCGGTGAGTTCAAGCAGGGCAGGCCGCCGGGCAAGGAAAAGAATACCGCCTACACCGAAGACATCCACATCAATCATTTGCTGAGAATCCTCGGCGAACAGACGCGGATTGTCGAGGTGCCGAGCAAACTTCAGGATTACGTCAACGCCCGTGCCAGGGAGGAAGGGCACCGGGACAAACCAGTCAGCCAGGTTACGATCAAGAAGGAATTGGGGACGCTGTCGAGCATCTGGAACAAATGGGGTTTGCGTAAGAAACTCGTCCCTGCCCCTCTGTCGCTCAAAGATCTTGAATACCCCAAACTGAAAGAGAAGCCCCCATTCATGACGTGGGAGCAGATCGAGCGGAAGATCGCTCGCAGCAAACTGGTCGAGGAGGAACAAGAAGAGTTGTGGAACGCACTGTTCCTGACCGTGCAGGAGATCGAGCAACTGCTCGCCGACGTCAAGGAGGCGAAGTCGTGCTGGAAGGACAGCCATTTCCCGTGGGTCTACCCGATGTTCGCCTTTGCGGCTCACACCGGAGCCAGGCGGTCGGAGATCCTTCGCTCGCGCATCGAGGACATCGACTTTGAGACAGGCGAGGTGACGATCCGCGAAAAGAAGAAGGACCGAACCAAGGAGGAGACATACCGGCATGTGCCGATGACGCCGCTACTGCGGGCGGCGTTGCAGGAGTGGCTGAAGAGCCATCCTGGCGGCCCCTACACGTTCTGCAAGGCTGCGAACGAACCTTTCGCCGAGCAAATGGCTAACCACTATTTGCGTTGGACGCTCGATGTAGGGAAGTGGAGGGTCATCCGCGGCTGGCACACGCTGCGGCACAGTTTCGTCAGCAACCTGGCCAGCCGGGGCGTCTCGGAAGCAATCATCATGAAGCTCGCCGGGCACCTCAACAGAGAGACGACGCGGCGGTACGCGCACCTGATCCCGTCAACCGTCCACGACGCCATCCGCCTGGTGTTCGGGGGTGGGACCGTGGTTGCGGAGCCGCGATAATTCAGCATGCGAGATGAGCCAACTCCGGCCGTTGGGGGATTTCACCGCCTGTACCTGGCCTTTGCGCGCCCACTCGCGGACCGTGTACTCCGACCGCCCGAGGATCTCAGCGACCTCGGCGGTCGTGTAGACTTCCTTGACCGTCCGCTGGTTGACAAGCAAGTCACGGATCTCTGCGACGGTAGCCGCCAGGTCGTCATTGCGGTGGGCATGCGGCACGGTCGGAGGTTCGGGAGGCGGTGGTGGGGTTGGCTGAGGATGGCTCGGCGTCGGGAACGTCCCCTCCGGAACGGGCAGCAGGTTCGTCGCCCCCATGGCCCGCAGGAGTCGCCGCACCTCGTCGATCCATTCCGCGACAACCTCTATGCCATCGCCCAGCCAGAGGCGGCCTGATTCCAGACGTTCAGCGAACTGAGTACAAGCCCTCGCCCACTCGCGGACGTATTCCGCCGCGAGCCCGGTGCGAATGTCGACCGCGCACTGGATGGCCCGCCGGTACAACTCCGCGTAGGGCCTCCAGGGGCGGTCGAACTCATGAGACTCGCCAAGGAAAGTCATCGCCAGATCTTCCAGTTCAGCGTCGTTGAGCAACAACGGCGGGGGTTCAACATCGCCATCGAGGGCCTTCAGGTAGGCCATCATCGGAGGGTCGAGTTGCTCCTCGATGAAAGCGGCGAAACCTGGAACGTGTCGGTGGCCGCGAATGTTCGCGAGGACGTGCTCACACAGCTGGAGGTCGAACTCGTGCAACTTCTTCCCGATCATTTGGGGTAGTCTCCCTGGAACTCGAAACGGGCGGTTGTCGATGGTCTCAGCAGGCAACGGCGGCTCATGCCCGCGGTGGCGAGTCCGAAAGTCCGGCCAGTTGGAGGAGGGTGGGATAATTGGCCCGCGACCGCAACCGCCGGACGTGATCGTAAAACGTCGACCGGCAGCCGCCGCCCTGTTCGATGAAAGCGTACTCCTTCTCCTGCATGGTGCGGTAGCGGTTGTCGACCAATAGTCGGGCGGCCAGCAGCGCGGGGCCGTGAAGGTCCATCCGCCGCAGCAAGTACGCCTGCCAGTCTTCGCCGTCCGGCCGTGGGCCTGCGCTCTTTCTCTCTTGGGCCAGCACATAATACTCGCGGATGCTCGGGCGGGTGATCAGGTGCAGGTGCTGCCCGACGAAGTCGTAAACCTCCTGATCCCCGAACCAACCCTCGACGTAGCGGTGGACCTCTTCGGCGGTGGGATCGAAGTAGACTTTGTGCGCCCGATCCTCAAGGGCTTCGGCGTGTGCGCCAGTGGGCATCCAGGCGTTGGCAATGATGGCCACGTTGCAGGATAGGCGGAACGACGGCTCGACACCAGCCCGCTCAGCTGCCTTACTCTGCCAGGAGAGGGTCTTTTCCCGCTGCGTTTCGCACAACTGCTTCAGCAGCGAGATGCCCGCCCCACCCTCATCCCCCTTACGGTCCCACAGGCTCTGTGCGTCGTTGAGCACGATGTGCAGGAACCGTCGACGCCGCTCCCGGTAGAGCATGCAGTAGACCTCGAACGCGGTGCTGCGGCCCTCAATCCAATAGACCCGCTCGCCCACGGTGCGCTTCATCAACTCGCTCTTCGCCACACCCGGCGGGCCGACCACCATGAGCAAATTGAAGTGTCCCTCTACGAATTTCTTGTTGTACCAGCGGAGGTCATCGTAGGTGCGAATCACCTCAGCGCCTTTAGCCATGGTTCGTGGCATCATCCCCTCCCCTCGCGTCGGACTTTCGGACTCATCGCTGCCCCAGGACTGGCCAATTCTGAAAGCCCTGGACATTTCTATTGTGGATGATATAGTAAAAAATAGAAACAGTGCCAGAGGGTGCGCTAATGGGACGAAAACGTCGGGATGAAACACAGGAGGACACCCAACTCACGGAGCGGATGCTGCTCATCGCCGACCGGATCTGGAAGGGCAACCAGGCCCAGATGGCGAAGGATCTGGGCGTGAGCCCGCCGGTGATCTCGCGCGTCCTGACCGGCAAGCAGCAGCCGACCGGCAAGTTGCTGGCTGCACTCCTGAGTCGGCACCCGGAGGTCAACCTGCACTGGCTGTTGACGGGGCAGGGGCAGCCGCTCCTTGACTCCAGCGCGCCCGCAGGCGGAGGGCGGTTTCGGCCCGTGGTCGACGACCTCCTCCCCGGCCCACCCGCGGAACACTCCGAACGGCTATCCGGGCTTGGCTACCCGGTGGCCGACACCTTTTACTCCACGACGAGCTACTGGTATCGCGTGCCGCCAGCCGCGCCCATGGTGACCAGCAGTGAGAAGGTCGCCACGGGCGACCTGATGCTCATCGAGACGGACGAGAAATGGACCCGCCGGTGGGGAGCGGTGCTCGGGAAGTTCTGCGTATTCCGCCTCGGCAGAGGTCGCCGTGAGCGCATTCTGCTGGGGAAGGTAGCCGCGACCGGCAACGAGTATATCGAGGAGTACGAGAGGTTCCGGGTGAACCTTTTCGGAGAGTCCGGGGATACCTGGCTGCTCGTCGCCGACACTGCTGCCGGGGCGGAAGAGGGACGTAAGGCCGTGTCCGGGATCTGCCTGGTCATGGAGCAGGTGGCTGGCGTGTGCATGTTGTTGGAGCGACCCTTCGAGCGGCGGCGACCAGCAGATCGAGTTCGGGAAGAGGCAGGAAGCGATTGAAGGTTGCTCAGGCAGCCTCGACCCAGCCGGGAACGAGGGTTGCCGGGCGGCACGTTACCTCTGCGTCTGCGTCCTGAGCATGCGTCGCCGTTGCCCCCCCGGCGAGCGCATCACCGTCACGAGCAACGCACGACTCACTGCCTGGTGAGTGGGGCAGGAAAGCGAGCCGGTTTTCTGAAAGGATATCTCAAAACTGGTTTCTGATAGTGCATGGGAGGAGACA
>DASPXY010000301.1:0-5413 GCA_035637055.1 Gemmataceae bacterium
GTACTTGCCGTCCGCGGCGAACTTCACCACCCGCGAGTTGCCGTAGCCGTCGGCGACGTAAATCTCGCCGGCCGCGCCGAAGGCGACGTCCGCGGGCTTGTTGAAGCGGTCCATCGTCTCGCCCGGTTTGCCCTTGGTGCCCAGGGTCAACAATACCTTCCCTTGCGGATCGAACTTCGTGACGAGGTGATACCCCAGGTCGGTCACCCAGACGTTGCCGTCGTGATCGAGCCGCACCGCGTGGGCCGTCTTGATCAGGCCGTCGCCCCAGGAGCGGAGGAACTTGCCGTCGCGATCGAAGACGGCGATGGGGTTCTTGCCGCGGTGGAAGACATAGACGCGGTCGGCGGCATCGGTCGCCACCCCGGTCACCTGGCCGAACTTGATGGGCCGCTGCGCCGCGGGCCAGTCGGCCACGACCTTGTACTCCGGAACGCCGGTCTTGCCGCCGCCGGAAGGCGCCAGCGCCGCGGCAGCCCCGACGGCGGTCAGGCTGGCCAGCAAGATCAGTCCGCGCTTCAACATGGCAAGGATCTCCTTGATGCGGCTTGACGTCAAGCCGATACCGCAAACCGAACACCTCTGTTGCGTGACGGGTGGCGGGTGGCGCGTGACGGGAGAAGAGAAGGCAACCCTCGCGTCCTCTTCTCCCGTCACGCGCCACCCGCCACCCGTCACCCAGAAAAGAGCGCCGCTTCCACCGCAAGCCCCGGACCGAAACCCAGCGCCACGCAGGGCCGCGCCGCCCGCCGCCGCTGCAGTTGCTCCACGATGAACAGCACCGTCGGCGAGGACATGTTCCCGTATTCGGCGAACACCGCCCGTGAATCCGCGGTCTGCTCGGCGGTCAGTTCCAGGGCCTCCGCGACCGCATCGAGGATGCGCGGCCCGCCGGGGTGGATCGCCCACGAACTGACCTCTTCCAGCGCCACCTTTTCCTCGCCCAGCCACGATACCAGCCAGGGCCGCAGGTTCGCCGCGATCAGGCTGGGGACGCGCTTCGACAGCGTCATCTCGAACCCGTGGTCCCCGACCGTCCACGTCATGGCGTCGGTCGAGTCGGGGAAGACGCGCGAGCCGGAAGCCGCGACGCGCCAGGTATCGGCCAGAGGCGAGCCGGGAGCGTCAGCGATCGGAGACGCTGCCCCGACCAGCGCGGCCGCCCCGTCGGCGAACAGGGCGTTGGCGATCATCTTTTGCGGATCCCAACCGTAGTGATAGTGCAGACAACACAACTCGACCGCACAGAGCAGCACCCGGGCCGTCGGATCCGCGCTGGTGAAGGCACGCGCCACGCGCAGGCCGTTCAGCGCTCCGTGGCAGCCCATGTAGCCGATGTGGGTACGCTG
Source organism: Gemmataceae bacterium (assembly GCA_035637055.1). GTDB lineage: Bacteria > Planctomycetota > Planctomycetia > Gemmatales > Gemmataceae > DASPXY01. The sequence continues at coordinate 1,350 of DASPXY010000301.1, forward strand.
GACGGTGGGCAGCAAATCGAGGCCGCGGATCAGTTCGATGTCCACGCCGGGCGCCTGGAAGCCGGTGCAGGACACGGTCACAAGATGGGTGATCGCGCCGGGAGACAGTCCGGACTGTGCGAACGCCTTCCGGGCGGCATGCAGGGCCAGAGGACCGGCGCCCGCAACGTAGTGCCGCATGCGTTCGGCCGTGGTTGGGCCGCAGTCGTCGGCCGCCCCGGTGGGCAGGAACGGCGAGGCGGAGTGCATCGTCCCGTCGAGAACGTCGCGCACCACCACCTGCCCGAGAATGAGGTGGCGACGGTCGATGCCCGTGTGCCCATACATGGTCGGCAGCCAGGTCGCTTGCTCGGTGGTCCGGCAGCACAGCGAGCGGGCGATCTCCAGCGCTTCGCGCTGGTCGATCACCGTGGCGGGAACGGCCGTCCCAAGACCGAGGAGGGTGAAACTCATGGAGGCAAGTATCCAAAACTAGGGGGGGGTGCGTCGCAGGTCAGCCCCGGCTTATCGTACGCAAACGTCGTGTACACGGGAGGCGACTTCGGTTACACTCACGAGAGGAGGGTCACACAACAGCAGCCGCGAAAACAACCCACATGGTAGAGCCGCGATGAGCAAATCGCGATCGACCAAGAAGGCAAGCGAAATCATCGCCGAGGAGTGTCGTGGCAGCGTCCACCGGGAGTTTCCATCGCAGTGGCTCGAAAAAACACTCGCCGACATCGAGCACAGCGCACGGCAGGGTGATCGCTCTGCCCGAAAAGCCCTCAAATTACTCAACGATCCTCGCTTCAAGAAAGACGCGGAGTAACGATCATGTGGTTTGCCGTCAATCTCCTCTTTGAGAGCGTCCACGCCCCGCAAGCGCAACAGGAATCCCTCTGGGAAGAGAGGCTGGTATTGCTCCAGGCAGAGACCGAAACCAGGGCAGCGGCGAAGGGCGAACTCCTCGGCAGAGAGGAAGAACACGAGTATGAGTCCGCCACCGGCGACCGGGTCCGCTGGACGTTCCGGCGGGTCGAGCGAGTTTACCCAATCGACACCGAAATGCTCGGTGACGGCACGGAACTTTTCTCGCGGTTCCTCCGCTCCAGTGAGGTCGCCAGTCTGCTGACGCCTTTTGCCGAGTGAACCCGGCCACCGGTTCCCTCAAGCGCGCTGGATGCGCACGTCGGGGCCTTTCTCCTTGACCTCCTTGAGCACCTCCGCCAACACGGCATCGGGCGGGATGCTCTCGGCCTGCGCCTCGAAGTTCAGCAGGACGCGGTGGCGCATCGCCGGCAGGTAAACGCGGCGGATGTCCTCGAAACTGACGTTGTAGCGACCTTCCAGCAGCGCCCGCACTTTCGCGGCCAGGACCAGCGCTTGCGCGCCGCGCGGGCTGGAGCCGAAGCGAATGAACTTGTTCGTTTCCGCCGCGGCGAACTCGCCCTGCGGATGAGTCGCCATCACGAGGCGGATCGCGTAATCCTGCACCGGCGGTGCCAGCAACACCTCGCGAATCAATTGCTGCCAGTGGCGAATCTCGCCGCCGTCCATCACACGCTCTGCCTTCGGCCACTCGCCGCGCGTGGTGCGGTCGAGGATCGTCGCCATCTCCTCGCGGCCGGAGTACTCCACGATCAGCTTGAAGAAAAAGCGGTCGAGTTGGGCCTCGGGGAGAGGGTACGTCCCCTCCTGCTCGATGGGGTTCTGCGTCGCCATCACGAAGAACGGCTCTTCCAGTTTGTGGATGGTGCCGCCGATCGTGACGCTGTGCTCCTGCATGGCCTCAAGGAGGGCGGACTGCGTCTTGGGCGTGGCGCGATTGATCTCGTCGGCCAGGACAATCTGAGCGAAGATCGGCCCCGGCTGGAAGCTGAAGACGCGCTTGCCTGCTTCGGATTCGCTGATAATGTTCGTGCCGATGATGTCGGACGGCATCAGGTCGGGGGTGAACTGGATGCGCTTGAACTTGAGGTCGAGCGCCTGGCTGAGCGTGCGGACGAGGAGCGTCTTGCCCAGGCCGGGGACGCCTTCGAGCAGGGCGTGGCCGCCGACGAACAGGCACGTCAGCACACCGTGGACGATCTCGGTGTGACCGACGATTACCTTGCCGATCTCGCCCTGGATGCGGGCGTACGCCTTGCGGAACTGCTCGGCCCGTTCGGCCATGCCTGCAACGGTGGACATCAATGGGGCTCGCTTTCCTGACCGCTTGCGGGTTAGCGCTCGCCGTGCTCACCTACCAGCGGGACTCTCCTTGACTTAATCCACGACGATCCGCACGACCTCGATGCGTACCCAGAGCGGGTCCAGTTCGTGGCGACGCCCCTTGCCGATGTGGTTGTCGTGATAGCGACCACGCTCATCGTTGAAGCCGACCCAGAGTTGTTCCCTGTCCGCGAGCAAAGGAATCTCCAGCGGCTTGCCGGGGATCATCGCCGGTCGCACGCCCTTGCCGGCCGTCTTGAACAGCAGTGCGAACGCGAGGGCCGGATCCGGGGCCAGGGCGAAGCGCTTGCTGTCCACGAGCAGCCCTTTCGACTCCAGCGCGGCCGGCCCCCCGACATGCTGACCGGGGTAATCGCCGTTGCCGCGGTCGATCGAACCGCCCGACCAGATCCGCACGATGTCGCCCTTGCGCACTCCCCCCTTGACGTTCAGCGGGATCTCCGTCCAGCCCTCCTTGCGCACGGCTTCTTCCAGGAAATCCTGCGGCACGTAATGCGTCAGCACGCGGCTCTCGACGTCGTCGGCGCTCGCGATCAGCGTCAGCCCGACCACCAATAGGCAAGCGGCAATTCGGACCATGAAGACCTCCCAAGGTGCAATCCCACAGACTCCCCCGTGGGCTTCATTATCAGGCCACACTCCCTGCAGAGCAACGAAAACCGGTTGCGGCGGAAAATCGTCGTTGTCAGGGAGCCTGTCTTCCGGTCATACTATGAAGTAGTGGCTAGTGGTTAGTGGTGAGTGGTTAGAGCGTTCGGAAAGAACAGCGTTGTGGCACGGTCTCCTGACCGTGCCACTCTGCTGACCGCAGGTCTCCCTGAATGTCTGGAGCCAAGAGGAGACCTTCGGTCAGAAGCCGTGGCACGGTCAGGAGACCGTGCCACAACAGCCGTCAGAGCTGAGCGACTCGCCACTCCCGAAGGAGATGTTCATGACCAGCCCACTCTTGCCCGTCGAACGCCAGGTCAAGCGGGTCCGCCGCCGCCTGTTCACGCAAACGCTCCTGGACTGCCTCGCCTGGTGCTGGGTGGGGGCCTTGACCCTGACGGCGGTCTGGTTCCTGCTCCAACCCCTGGTACTGTCCGACCTCGAGGAGTGGGTGCGCTGGGCGGTTCTGGGCGGTGCGATCGCCGTGGGAACGCTCCTCGCGCTGGAACTGGCACGGCGCCTCGTCCCGTCGCGGACCGAGGCCGCCCTGGCACTGGACCACCGCTTCAACCTGCGCGAACGCGTTACCACCTCACTCAGCCTGACGCCGGCCGAGCAGCACTCGCCCGCGGCCTGTGCCCTGCTGGCAGACGTGACCCGGCGCATCGCTGGCCTCGACGTACCAGCGCGGTTTCCGCTCCAGCTGTCCTGGCCCGTGGCCCTGATCCCGGCCTGTGCCGGCGTCCTCGCGCTGATCGCGTTCCTCTACGAACCTGGCTCCAGCGCGGGCCAGGGCACCGCCCAGGTCCGGGAAAAGACGACCAACTCGAAGGAGATCGAGGCCGCGGAGGACAAGCTCAAGAAGGCCCTCGCCACACTGCCGAAGGATCTGGCCAAGTCCGAGAAACTGAAGGAACTCGAGAAGGATCTCGAAAAGCTGATGAAGCAGCCGCTCGACCCCAACGACAAGCAGCAGGTGCGTGAGCGTCTCCAGGCCTTGCAACCCTTCGAGGAGAAGATGAAGGACCGCCTCGCCGGCCTCAAGGCGAAGAAGGACAAGGCCCAGCAGATCAAGGACGCGCTGAAGAACCTCGAAACCGCCAAGGCCGAGGGGCAACCCAAGGACGGGCCGGGCAAGGATCTCAAGGACGCACTCGCCAAGGGACAGATGGACAAGGCCGCCGACGAGGTCGAACGGCTGC
>DASPXY010000302.1:0-2989 GCA_035637055.1 Gemmataceae bacterium
TCTGGAACACTGCTCGCGGTGGGTGCCCGGCAGCCAGGAGGGCTATGCCGTGTTGTTCGACGCCCTCCGGCAGAAACAGCCGCTGCCCAGCGTGCTCAAGAAGTGACCCACTTTTCGTGGGGCGGACATTCCTGTCTGCCATAGCCTCAAGGCAGACAGGAATGTCTGCCCCACGATGCAGTTTGAGACTCAGAGATGAAACGGCTCGCCGCGATCCTGACGATACTCCTCACCGGCGCCAGCGGGCCGCGTGCGGGAGAGAAGCCCGCCGCGACGGTGAAGGACTTCGCCCTCGCCGACGCCAAGGGAACCAAGCACACCACCGACACCTGGAAAGGGAAGACGGCCGTGGTCCTCGTCTTCCTGGGCACCGAGTGCCCCGTCAGCAACGGCTACTCCCCGGAGTATCGCCGGCTGGTGGGGGCCTACGCCGGCAAGGGCGTGCTCTTCTACGGAGTCCACCCCGACCCGGACGTTACCGCGGAGGTCGCCGCGAAGCACGCGGCCGAGTACCGCTTGCCGTTCCCGGTGCTGCTCGACCCGACGCAGAGGGTCGCTAAACAGGCCGGAGTCACGGTAGTGCCGGAGGCGGTGGTGTTGTCCCCGAAAGGGCAAGTGCTCTACCGCGGCCGCATCGATGACCTTTACACCCCCGACGGCAAGCGCCGGGAGGAACCGCAAACGCGGGATCTGGAAGCGGCGCTGCGAGCGGTGCTTGCCGGCAAGTCACCGCCGGTGGCCCAGACCAAGGCGTTTGGCTGCCCGCTGCCGCTGCCCATCAAGTAGGCCCCGCGAGCCGAGCGGGGCCGTCAGAGTGCCGCTGGGCTCGCGGCACCTACCCGATGCCGGGACAATCGCCGTGTGGTTCGTAGTACCGCCTTCAGGCGGAAGCGTACCGTTCCGCCTGAAGGCGGTACTACGAACCAGACGCCGCTTGCCCGGCGCTAACGAAAGAAAGGCGCTGACATGAAGAAAGCAGCTGTTGCGCTGGTGGTCCTGGTTGCCTGCGCCGCCCGCGCTCAGGCGGACGCCCCGACGTTCACCAAAGACGTTGCCCTCATCCTGTGGAAGAATTGCGCCGGTTGCCACCACCCCGGCCACGTCGCGCCGTTCTCGCTGCTGACCTACAAGGACGCGGCGCGCAGGGCGAAGTTCCTCGCCGAGATCACGGCCAGCCGGCGCATGCCGCCGTGGCGGGCCGCGCCGGGCTACGGTCCCCACTTCATCAACGAAAGGCGGATGAGCGATGCCGACATCAAGACCCTGGCAGAGTGGGCCGAGGCCGGCGCCCCCGAGGGTCAGCCGAAGGATCTGCCGCCGATGCCAAAGTTCCGCGAAGGCTGGCAGCTGGGCACGCCGGATCTGGTCGTCAAGATGCCCGAGCCTTTCACCGTGCCCGCCAGCGGCCCGGACATCTATCGCTGCTTCATCATCCCGCTGCCGGTGGACGAGGACAAGACGGTCAGCGCGGTCGAGTTTCGCCCCGGCAACAAGCGGATCATCCACCACGCCGGCTTCCACCTCGACAGCAAGGGCCAGGCCCGCAAGCGCGACCGCGAGGATGGCAAGCCCGGCTACACCAGCGTCGGCAGCCCCGGCTTCTCCCCGACCGGCAGCCTGGGCGGCTGGGGACTGGCCGGCTACCCCCGTTTCCTGCCCCCGTCCACCGGCATGCCGCTCGCCAAGGGGAGCGACCTGGTGTTGCAGATCCACTACCACCCCAGCGGCAAGGAAGAACAGGATCAGTCCGAGGTCGCCATTTACTTCAGCAAAAAGCCTGCGACGCGCTTCGTCACGCGCTTCGGGGCGCGGCAGACGACGATCCTGATCCCGGCAGGGGAGAAACGGCAGCGCATCACGGGCGAGAGCCAGCCGTTGCCCGTCGATGTCGAGTTGTGGATGGTGTCCAACCACATGCACATCCTGGGCCGCGAAGTCCGGTCCTGGGCCGAGCTGCCCGACGGCACGGTCCAGCCGTTCGTGTGGATCAAGGATTGGGACTTCCACTGGGCCGAGCGCTACGAACTGGCCACGCCGATGAAGTTGCCCAAGGGAACGGTGATCAAGGTGGAGGGGTATTACGACAACAGTGCCGACAATCCCAGGAACCCGAACTCCCCGCCGAAGGACGTGCGCTACGGCAACAACCTGACCGACGAGATGCTGGGGTGCAGTCTGCAGGTCATTGTGCCGAGCCTGGCGGACCTGCGGGCCCTTGAGGCGCTGCGTGGCGCTCGCTTCAACCGGCCTGCGGATGGGGACACGCCTGCACGCGAAGGGAAGGTCAAACTGCGACCGGTTCCGCCTCCCGCGAAGGAATGACAGCTGCGAACCTCCGTCCCGAGGCGAGAACGGCATAGGCATCTTGCCTGCTGGCGAGCCGTGAGCGACCGGAGCAAACTCCTCCGGCCGCTCACGCCCCCGGTTCGCCGCGCAACGAAACTACGGCTTACCCTTGTCCTTATCGCGCTCCTCCATCGCACGCTTTTTCGCCCGCAGCAACCGGCTCGCGTAATCGGCCGGCTCCTTCTCGCCCTCGGGCCCGCCACGCGGCGCCGCGGGCTTCGGCGGTGGTTTCGGCGCCGGCATTGCCACCTCGCCGGTCGCCGCCGGCGCAGCCGACGTCTCCGCGCCCTCGAAACGCCGCTCCGCCTTCCCCTTGTCGAGCGCCTCCCCAATCTGGACTTTACGGCTCTGCAATTTCTCCAGAAAGTCCCCTTGCCGCTCCGTCCGTGCTGTGCCGAGCAGGTGAGCCCACACCTCTTGAGCGCCGCGCGACAGCTTCAGCGGATCGATGCTGAGGCGCCGCACCGCCACGTCGAAGAACAAGCCCACGCCGGTCAGCAGCACGAGCCAGGACCAGATCGGTTGGGGAGTTCGGCTGCGCACGCCCGTTGGCCGAAACACGTCGCCGTTGGTCACCGCCTTCGCCAAGGCGTCCGCCTGGTCCGGGTAACTCTTGCCGCCGGTCAGGTCGCGTAGTCGCTCC
>DASPXY010000303.1:0-9421 GCA_035637055.1 Gemmataceae bacterium
AAGAGGCTGCCACCAAGACGGTCCCCGACCCTGTCGCTGTGGGGGATCTGAAACTGATCTTCAGCCTGGATGCCAAGGGCCTGCAAGGGGTGGAGCGCGACCTGCCCCTGCGGCCAAACATCCCGCGACAGGCGTTCCTGCATGTCTCCAACGAACGGGGCGCCGCCACTGAAGTCAAGGTCGAACTGTCTGCCGGCGGCGAACCAGTAACTACAAAGACCCTCAAGATCGCGGCGGGAGTCGGCACCCTCACACCGGTCAGTTTTGGTACGGCGCCCATCGAGAAGGACGGCAAGCCACCCGTCCTCGCTCCCGTGAAAAGCCCGCTGATGGTTCGCCTGCTGGATCTCAAGGACAGGGAATTGGAGGCCGTGGGTATCGGGGTGGCCAGTCCACAGAGGTACGTGAAGGTCGATAGCATTTTCTTCGATCCGACGAAGCAGCCCGACGGCACGAAGAATGTCCTTGAGGTGCAGCTGTCGCCCATCAAGACCGCCTTCCAGGGGCCTCCGGCTCGCGTCGATCTGGTCCTGAATCCCCAGCGCATCCCAAACCTGAAGCCGGGGCAGGCAAAGCAGGGGACGTACAGCGGTCGCTTGTACCCTGACGGCAGCCTGGTCCTCCACGCCGAGAACCTGGAGTTCAACGACAAGGCAGAGGGAGAATAGGGCTTGATCTACCTGAACATTGATGGGTATCAGAGGGCCTTTACCTTTGTCTGCACCTTCCTCGCAGAGCGGACCAAATCGCAGCCGATCCTGATCAACAAGGTGCCTATCCTCCGCCTGGTCCATCCGCCGTTTGCTAAACCCGGTCCGAAATCCCCGATGGTCGTTGTTGAGATGGACAACATGCCGTGGAATGGGCTGGGCCAGCTGACTCTCTACCGGGAGTTTGAGCAGGGCCGGCTGAAGAGTCCCGAAGATCGACCGATAACCTTCGCGGGCGATCGTCGCCAGGAGTTGTTCTGCAACCCCACGGGGCCGGGTGGGGCCTTGCTCTTCGAGGGCCGGGTCAGCGACTGGAACCTGGTTCTGGACACGACCGACATCCACGGGAAGCGCTGGTTGGCGGTCCAGCTGCTCGACAAAGCAAAGATGGCCGCGAAGGCACCTGACCCGACCTTCAATGTGCTGGACAGCAAGGAGATTCCGAAGAAGCCACTCACGGAGACCGTATTGCGAATCGTCGAGGGGGTGATCCTCTACGATGGCCAACCGGAGGCGGTGCTCGACCTCGATCTTCCAGTTCCGAAGGCAGGCGAGTTGCCGAAATATCGGGAGGGCACCCCGCTGCCTCTGCGCGTGTCCGCAAAAGATCCTTCAAGTGTCGTTAAAGTAACTTTCTTCCTCGGTGCTCCTGCCGGTGACGGGAAGATTCCGGAGAACGCTCCCCAGGCTGAGGGATTCCCTGCGGAGGCCGAGGTGTGGCGGGCCTCCCTGGATATTCCGAAGGCAAAGCGAGGCGTGACAGTCCTGGTCAGTGTCCAGGTGACCAACGGGGTTGGCCAGACGGCCCTCAGGACCATCGCGATTCAGCCCGTCGATCCCAAAGGGGTAGCGGCCGCCGTTCCTCCCCTGCCAGGGACGAAGATCATCCGCGTGCAGAGCATCCCGCAGTGAGCCTCCGTGCGGCGGCGAGCGGGGCTTCTGGCTCCGCTCGCCTTGCCGTTGCGTCGCGCTCACACGCCGGCCGCGGAAGCTGCTCGGCTGTAGAACTCGTCGGACACCAGGACGTTCACCGCGACCTGCTCCGGCGCCATGCCCGCCTGCATCTGGCCCAGCCAGTATTGACTGTCCCCACTTGAGACGCTTCGACCCAGGTAGTTGCTGTAGATCGCGGTGAGCAGGATGCCGCGAGCCTCGGTCGATCCGAGTAACTGCCGCGCCACGGCAGCGCGGCCGCTGCTCGCCACGTTCGCCGTCCAGGCGGACAACTCCGCTGCGGTCGGCGTTCGGCTGAGCACGTCGCGGAACAGGCCATCGACGAACTGTGCGTTGCTCGCATGGCTGGCGGCGTACTCCGGCGACGTCAGGATCGCCACGGCCACGTCGGTTTCGCTCGCCCCGCCGGCGAACACGCCGTTCCAGTACGTGAAATCCACGCTGCCCGCGGCGCGATGCAGATAGCTGAGGTACATCGCCTGGATTTCCTGGTTGCGGTGCGCCGCGGTGTTCCACACTGCCTGAGCGACCTGCGCCCGCGGCATACCTCCCCGCAACTGCGACACCCAGGTAATCAAGCTGGCATTGTCCGCCGGCGCGCCGGTCAGCGTACGATAGAGAGCGTCCACGTAGCTGATCTGGCCGAGCAGGACAGGATCCGTGCTGCTGGTGCCGCCGGTCGTGAACAGGCTGTTCTTGCCCAGGACGTTGACGTCGTTCGGGCCAGGGAACGACGCGGGCGCTGGCGCAAACGGCGAGGGGCCTGGTGGCACCGGCGTCGAGTCTGTGCCGCCGATCGCCGCGATTACCGTGACCGTGGCGCTGCTGCTGTTGTTGTTCGGGTTGTTGTCCGGGGTGTTCGAGGACACCGTCGCGGTGTTGAGCATCGTGCCCGGGTTGGCCGTGGCGTTGATGCTGATGGTCATGGTCGCCGTCGCCCCGGCCGCGAGCGAGTCCGTCGTGAAGGTCACGATGCCCTGGGCCTGCTGCTCCTGCCAGCCCGGCGCGGCGGCGGCACTGACGAACGTCGAACCCGTGGGCAAGGTGTCCTGCACGGTCACCTGGTTCGCCGTATCCGGGCCGAGGTTGCTGACGGTCAGCGTGTAACTGACCGGGGCGCCGACGGGCACCTGCGGCGCGCTCGCCGTCTTGACGATCGCCAGGTCGGCGCTTGGCGGCGGCCCCGGCGGTGGAGACGGTGGCGACGACACCACCGGCAGCAGCTCGCCGAAGTTGTAGTTCACGCCCTGGGCGCCCGGCTGCACGGGGATGGAATACATGACGTCGAAGCCATCCTGGGTCAACCCGCCGAGGCTGCCGACACTCATCTTGCCATTGAGGTAGCCTGCCGGCTGATATTCGACCAGGATGTACTGGTCGTTGGGCGTTAGGTTCGTGAACTGATAGAACCCGTTGGCGTCCGTGGTAGTGGTGAGCTGGTGATTGGTGACACCATCGGACCAGTACAGATTGATCTGTGTGTTCGGAATGCCCGTCTCGCCAATATCCCGCACCCCATTGTTCGCTCCGCCGGGGCTCACATCGGCGTACACGTAGCCCGACAGACTTGCCGGCAACAGTTCGCCGAAGTTGTAATTCACCCCTTGCTGACCCGATTTGACAGGGATGGAGTACATGACGTCGTAGCCATCCTGAGTCAGCCCGCCGAGGCTGCCGACGCTCATCTTGCCATTGAGATACCCTGCGGGCTGATATTCGATCAGGATATATTGCTCGTTGGGCGTTAGGTTCGTGAACTGATAGAAACCATTGGCATCGGTGGTTGTGGTGAGGTGGTGGTTGGTGACGCCATCGGACCAGGCCAATTGAACCTGAGTGTTGGCGATGCCCGCCTCACCAATATCCCTCACTCCATTGTTCGCTCCGCCGGGACTCACATCGGCGTAGACATAGCCCGACAGAGTTGCCGGCAACAACTGGCCAAAGTTGTTGTTGGGCAGATCGACGCTGGTCAGGTGGACCGGGATGGTGTCCGGCGGTTGGGGAGCCGGGGGCAAAATGGTGCCGTCGCGCGTGACCTTGCCGTTGATGGTGCCGGGCGGTTCGTCCACCTGAACGATGGTGTAGTCGCCGGGCTGTAGGTCGGGGTTGGGGATGTAGGTGTAGGTGACCGTGACGACCGCCCGGGCGCTGGTGGCGATCACCGACGCAACATTGCCGCCGCCGCTGACCAGTGACGTCGCCTGGGCAACCGCCGCGACACCGACCTGCGAGTAGCCGATGAATGGGGTCAGGTCGGCGCCGGTAAAATGGACCGACTGGGATGCGGTGCTCGTCAGGGGAGACGTGGTCTGACCGCTGGTTCCGGCGAAGTCGAAGGCGCCGTCGAAGGGGGCAGCGTTGAAACTGGTGGCAAGTTGAGCAGGAGTGGCGACGAGGTCCATGCTCGCAGTGCCCAGGACGGTCACGGTCCCGCTGACGCTGGCGCTCAGTGCCGAGGGGGAGTTGGGACTTGTATTCTCGAACTTTACCAGGGTGGAGATCGAGGCATCGTTGGTAATATCGATGGACTGGAGAGTCCCGAGCGTTGGGTTGAACTGGTCCACGGCCCCGGTCAGGACAAAGTCCGTCAGGGTGCCGGGGAAAGTCACTGTTTGCGTGATCGTCTTCGGGGTGGTGCCGATCGTGGAGTCGGACTTGAACTGGTAGAAGCCATTGGCGTCGGTAAGCGTGTCGCCGACCACGACGCCGTTGCTATTGCGCAGCTGAATGTGGTTGTTGGCATAGGGTGTTTCGCCGGCGCCGGGCTCGTAGATGCCGTTGTTGGTGGCGTCGTGGTAGACGAAACCGCTGATAACGTTGGCGCTGGGAAGATCGCGCCCTTCGAGGGATTCGACCTGAAGGCGAGTAATCTTGCGCCCGGGCGAGGCAGGCGACCGGGGGGTTATACGGGCGACCTGGGAATTGGCTTTTTTCGATTTCAGGAACCAGAAGAGATTCATGATTGGCACTCCCAATGTTGATCACGACGCGCCGACGGAGCGGTGCGGCGGCGTGGCACGTGGATCGACCGCAGTTATTCGCGCTGAACGGAGAGGGACAGGATTCTGCCGACCCGAGGGTCAATGGCTCATGAGGTCCGCGCTGGCAAAGCTGACAACCTCTTCCTTGTTGATCGGCTTTAACGGAAGTGAGCGTTAGTCCGGTTTTGTGATTTGGAGCGGGTGGCGGGGAGAAGGACAGCTGTCTTCTCCCCGCCACCCGCCACCCGTCACCCGGCGGCGTGGGACTTGCGTCCCCAAACACACCGCGTACAATCGGCGGCGGCGCGTGCTGGCAGTGCTGTACGACCCCGTCAAGCACGCCGTACCGCGGGCTGGGTTGGACCCAAGCCCGGAGCGCCAGCGACGGGACGGTAGCCTGGTCCGGTCGCTGGCGCTCCGGGCTTGTGGCAGCTTGCCCCGCGTCGAGTATAACTTGCGACAGCCGAGTTGTCGCGCCGGTTGGAGAGGGTAAGAGTATGCGACCTGCTGCAATGCTTGCCTGTTCGTTGCTTCTCGGCCTGTTCATCGATGCTGCGCCGTGCCAACCGGGCGGGCCGTCACCGGTTCGGGTCGATCGTTTCGGCGACCCGCTGCCCGCCGGCGTGCTGGCTCGTATGGGCTCGGTGCGGCTCGATTGCGAGGATTCCATCGAGTCCGCCGCCTTCGCGCCGGACGGCAAGTCGCTTTCCGTGCTGACAGGAGCTAGGGAAAAGCAACTCTGGTTGTTCGACGTGGCCACCGGCCGGACGATTCGCCGAGTGACGTTGCCGGAGGGACCGCGCGACCACGCCCTGACCCCGGACGGCCGATTCCTGGCGGTGCGCACGTTCTACCAGCGGCAGGCCGATCCCAACAAAGCCGGTGCGCGGAACTTCGCCGAGATCCATGTGCTGGACGCAGCCACCGGCAAGCCGGTCTGGAAAACGGACTCCAAACAGGAGTTCGGTTCGATGGCGCTCTCCGCTGACGGCAAGTTGCTCGCAGGAGGGACCGAGGCCTTCGGCGAAGGCGGCGACGTGTTCGTATGGGATCTCGCCACCGGCAAACAGCTGCTTGTGCTCAAGGGACATCTTACCCCGGTGAGCCAGCTCGCCTTCTCGACCGACGGCAAGAGGCTGCTTTCGGCCAGTCACGATTCCCACCCTTCCTATCCACCAGTCATCAAGGGGAGTGTCCGGGTGTGGGCATTGCCGGACGGGAGGCTGATCAAGCAAACCGCATCGGCCGGATCCCAGTATGCGTTTTCCCCGAACGGGCAGAGCATGGCTTTCCGCGATGCGGATGCGAAGAAGGTGCATCTGTGGAGCCTGGAGCGGGACCGAGAAATCGCGATATTGCCGCTCGAACGCTCGGAGTATCGGTTCCTGCCCGATGGGCGAACCTTCGTCACGGGCAGCGACATCGACATGCTCCGCCTGTGGGACGCAGGCACCGGACAAGCCATTCGCTCCTTTCAGGGACTGGTCGGCAACGGCACGCGCCCCCTGGCGGTTTCACCCGACGGCAAGTTCCTCGCCTCGTACGACAGATACTGGAGCAGGGATTGCCGAATTCGCCTCTGGAATGTGGTAAAAGGGACCGAGTGGCGCCCGTTTGGCGGCCATCACCTTGATATTGCCTGCCTGGCCTTCTCCCCGGATGGGAAAAGGTTGCTCTCCGCAGGCACGGACCAGACCGCGCGGATCTGGGAAACAGCGAGCGGCAAGGAACTCGTGCGGCACGAACAGCATCAAGCAGAGGTCACCGCCGTGGCATTCTCCGCCGATGGCCGCACCGTCGCCTCTGGCGACCGCGCCAACGTCACCCACATCTGGGAGGCAAGCACCGGCAAGCTGCTCCATCACCTTCGGTCCGAACTGGAGGCCCCCAAGGGAACGCACCCAGCCATCCGCATCCTGAGCTTTTCAGCCGACGGCAAGACGCTCTGGGTCGGCAGCAGGGTTCTCTCCGTCAGTGGGAGAAGCGTTACCGGGGAAAAGGGAGAGATCGCCCTTTACGAAACCGCGACGGGCAAACGAATCCGCTCGATCCGGACCGAGGATAGCTCGCCGATGGCTGTGTCGCCCGACGGCGCTCTCTCGGTCTGGACAGTCAAGGCAACGGCGGGGCGCGCGCAGGCGATGGCTGTCGTCCGCCGTCTGGATACCGGCAGCGAGCTATTTCAAATCGGCTCGGCTAACGATTTATTCAGGACAGGCGAAGTGGTCAATCAGGTGGTCTTCTCTCCCGACAGCCGGCTGATCGCCATCAATTCGCACTGGCGCGCGGAATCGCTCCACCGCAGTGCGGTTGTGCCTTGCTATCGTCTTGTGGAAGTTGCCAGCGGCCGGCACATGGTCGATAAGTCCAGCACCGACTTTCCGTGGACCATCTTCACCCCGGATGGGCGCCCCCTCGCCGGCTCCCACAGCATCAACTTACCCTTGGCGCCCGTCGGAGGGATGGTACGGGAGGCTCGCCCGGCGATCAGCGTGGTGGATGCCGTGACCGAGCAGGTAGTGGGGGAACTGCCTGCCCACCCGTTGACGACCAATCCCTGGGCCATTGCCCCCAGTGGGACGTTTTTCGCCTCCGCGAACCGGAATCATACGATCCTGGTTTGGGATCTGACCAAGCAAGCTCTGAAGCCGCCCTCCCAACGAACGGACGCCTCGCGCGCGGAACTGGAGACATTGTGGGCTGACCTGGCTAGCGCGGACGCGAAGAACGCGTTTCGCGCTGCCGCCGACCTGGTCGCCGTGCCAGCCCAGAGCGTCCCCTTCCTGTGCGAACGCCTGAAACCTGTCGCTGGTGTGCCGCCGCAGAGCATTGTCAACCATATAAAAGACCTTAATAATGTACAATTCGAGGCCCGCGAAAAGGCGCGACGCGCTCTGGAAAAAATGGGGGATCTGGCTGAGCCGGCGCTGCGGCAGACGCTGGAAGAGAAACCGTCGTTAGAAGCCCGCCGCCGGGTGGAGCAACTGCTGGAGAAGCTGGACCGGGCAACGCGGTCACCCGAGCGTGTGCGAGCGGTACGCGCCGTGGCGATCCTGGAGCGAGCGGGCACGACGGCAGCCCGGGAACATCTGGCGCAACTCGCCGCTGGCGCTCCCGGAGGCTGCCTGACTGAGGAGGCTCGATCGGCTCTCGAACGACTGGCCCGTCGCACACCGGGCACATCGAAGTGACAGGATCGAGCGGACAAGGGGACAGCGTAGTCAACTCGCTCCGCGAGTTGACCCGCACTCGCGGAGCGAGTGCGCTACATTTTCAACAGTGTGGCAACGTCTTCCCAGAATGCTCGCCACGCTTGCTGTTCGTCGGCCGGCAGCATCCCAAGGGGAACCTCGTCACGCACCGCAGCCAGGTCGGGCTCGCGCTGCCATTGTCGCAAGATATTCCGTACCTGCGACCGATCCTCAGCCTTGCCGGTCTGCAGCCGTTTTCGGTGAGACGCCAGATCGGCTCGCAGCCAGTCGAGCGCTCGTTGGCGGAGTTGCAGACGCTCCTTGGCATCGAGCCGGGCGGCGTCCTCTCCCTGCCCGCTGCCGGCCCGCACAGCGACGCAGGCGGCGGCGTAGCGGTTGCCGGACTCCAGGTTCTCCGCCTGCTTCGGATCGGCGGCGAATGCCTCCGCATAGAACCGGGCCGACGCCGCGGTCAGCCGCTGGTACTGGCACACCCGGGCGTACTCGATGCGCTCGGCTGCGTCACTCGGTTTCTCCTTGCCACCGAGGATCGCCGGCAGCCGGGCCTCCAACTGGACCAGGCGCTCCACTTCCTTCACCCAGACGGCTGCGAGGTCACGCCCCGGGAGTTGCTTCGGCGCCCGTTCGTGGCCTCGCTTCAGAGCTGCCAGCGCCTCGGCGAAGTGTCCCTGCCGTTTCAGAGTGTCCCCCAGTGCCCAGTGAGCCTCCGCCCAGTCGGGCCGGACGGCCAGCACCTGCTTGAAAGTGGCCACTGCCTCCTTGAGCCGTCCCATCCGTGCCAGCACCTTTCCCAGTCCGAAAGGGGCCTCGATGCGGGCCGGCGAGTCCGACTGAAGGGCCGTGCGATAGGCGGCAACGGCTTCGTCAAGATCGCCCCGTTCGGCGAGCAGATGGCCGAGTTGGGTGTAGACGCCCTCAATCCCCGGGTTGAGTTCGATGGCCTTGCGCAGCGCGGCGAGGGCCTCGTCGAGTTGCCCCACCTTGCGCAGTACCACCCCCAGACTGACATAGGTCTTCGCGGCGTTCGGATCGAGCGTGATCGCCTTGCGGTAGGTCGCGATCGCCTCGTCCAGTTTGCGCACAGCCACCAGAGTAGTACCCAGGTCATAGTAGTATCGGGCCGAGGTCGGCTGCAGGGCAATGGCCGCGCGGTGGGCGGCGATCGCCTCGGCGACCCGACCGGTGGCGCGCAGGGCAAGGGCGAGGTCGTTGAGGGCCGGCGCATGGTCGGGCTGCAGCCGAATGACTTCGCGGAAGGCGGCGATGGCCTCGTCGAACTTGTGTTGCTGGATCAGGATCAAGCCGAGCTGGTGGCGGGCGGTGGCGTTCTGCGGCTCCAGCCGGATGGCTTCGCGGAAGGTCGCGATCGCCTCGTCGAACGCACTCTGGCGGGCGAAGGCCATGCCGAGGGCCAGGTGGGCCTGAGCCAGGTCTGGGCGGAGGCGGATGGCCTGGCGAAACACGGCGGCGGCCTCCTCGCGCTGGCCGGTTTCGAGCAGGGCGCTGCCGAGGTTGGTGTGGACCGCCGGATCTTCGGGGCGCAGGGCCAGCGCCGCCGTGA